>JAHDHB010000370.1 GCA_020631545.1 Saprospiraceae bacterium
CCCTAGTTCAAAATGCGCTTTGAAACTGAAAATGTAGCGGTCTATTGCGTATTCGCAACGACGAAGTTTAATTTCTTCAAAATGTTCCTTTACTAGCTGAAATTCACCTTTTGCAAAATAAATATGACAATTTACCCGAGCTCGAATACTAGACAAAACTTTAGGCTCTGCATCCAAGTATTGCTCATGATTGGTGATGAATTCTTCAGCTAATTCGAATTTATTCAGCTTGCAAAAAACGCGAACAATATTACTGTAATGTTCTTCATCAATAATATTATGTTCTATAAACCAACCATTTTCTATCCCAAGTTGATACAGTTCCAATAGTTCTTGAATACGATTAGGGTGGTTTAGTAAGGTTAAGCCATTTAGTAGAAAAGTTAATATACTACCATGTTCAGAACGGATGTTTCTATGGTTTTTGAGAAAATATGCTTTTAAACCTTCATAATTTGGAATACTAATTTTAGTAGAGAAGTTGATTGACATCACTAACACCCCAATTAAAGGAATATTACATTTTTTATTTTGCTTTAATAGATGAAGTAATTCAGCTTTATCAGTTGCTTCTAAAGACTCGTTTAAAGTACGATTTCGGCTCAAAAGTTCGCAATAATATTGTAAAGACACCAATTTGTGATAAGTAATGTGATGCTTATAAGCACGTTTTAAGCAATAGCTATATTGCTTTTTTTCTTTTTGGTTGGTTTTAATCTGGTAAGCAAGTAATTTATAAGCAATGGAAAGAATTAATTGACGTTGGTGTTCAGGAAGCCCTTCCGTTCTTTTTATCCCCTTTTCCAAAGAGTTATAAAAATATTTTCTTAATCCTAGTTTTTGATATGCTAGTCCTAATTTGAGTTCGGGAATAGACATTTCCTCATCAGCAAATTTGAATATCAGGAAGTTTTCTAGTAAGTGATGAAATGTAAACAAAAGCGTTCTTAAAGTTTGATCATTGTATATAACTTTGATGCCAAATAACTTTCTATACACTTGTTTTGCTATTAGGTTTTTATTTTGCGGATCTTTATAGTACTTTTTTAATATCCTAAACAAATGTAGGATATTCCTATCTTGATTCACAGATGGGGTGCTAAGATATTTATTGAGTTCTGATAAACCGTCTTCTTTAGACGCTATCGCGCAATATAGTTTAAAAGATTTTCGATTTTTCATGCAAGTCAATTTAGTGGAATTAAAAACTTAACGCATGAACAGATGAGATTAGGCAAATACTCTTAACTCGATAAAAATAGTGTAAATGTTTGAAAATAAATTAAAAATGACAAAATTTTTCATCCTAAACGTATTTTCATCGGATACAAACAAAAAAATATAATTTCACTTTATTTTATTAAATCGAATTTTGCATATAATTCCTGCAACAATTTACATCAACTATAAAACTCCATACAAACCTCATTATTAATCACTTTTGATTAAGTTTTAGCGGCAAACCTAGTGAAAAGTGAGTATTAAAACGAAAACTTTCTAAAAAAATGTCCCTTTTCAAAATTGAAAAACCTACCTACCTTGCAAGCAAGAACGGATGACAGAGGAAAAAACGGGCAAACACTCTTTCAGTTATCCAAAAATTTAGATAAATGAATACCCCTAAAAAATAAAAACATTGTTTGGGTTAGAAGTCACCAATTCTTTGACTTGAGGAACCTGTAAAGATGGGCGTCTTGAGTTGGTCTTGGTGAGCAGGAAAGCAGTAAGCAGAAACGACTTGGCTATAGAACAAAAGTAGTTGGGTAGGACGTTCTGTAGGCTAAAAGTTTTTGCTTTATCCTGCTTTTCAGGTCTGTCAATATCTGGTCGCGGCAGACCGTTTTCAAGATTTTGCCTTTGGAGAAGTAGCTAACTCCAAGGCAATTTCTTGACAAAAAAAAATCGTACACAACTTCTTTGATAAAGTTATGCACGATTATGATTAACCTGCTAAATACTTATGTTTTTTCGGGAATAGAACCGCGCATTTCTACAAAGTTGGTATTAAAGATTTTCTTTCAATTGAAAACCATTACCATGAATGTTCACAATTTCTAGGCGGTCATCTCCTTTAAGGTATTTTCGTAATTTGGTGACGAAAACGTCCATACTACGCGCGGTGAAGTAATTATCTTCTCCCCAAATCTTTTTCAAGGCTTCAGAGCGTGGAAGGATATCATTTTTCTTGACACAGAACATCTTCAACAGCTCCGCTTCCTTAGGTGACAACTTCGACTTTTTGTCTTCGAAGGTTAGGATACGTAGCGGATAATTAAAATGATAATTCCCCAAATTGAATTCCTTCGCTTCCTCCACTGGTTTGGCATTGCCTCTGGAGCGTTTTAAAATAGCTTGAATACGGAAGAGCAATTCTTCCGAATTAAAAGGCTTCGTGATATAGTCATCCGCTCCAATCTGGAACCCTTGAATGACATCTTCCTTCATCGTCTTAGCCGTTAGGAAAATGATGGGTACCTCTTTGTTTAAAGTACGAACGTCTTTGGCTAAGGCAAATCCA
Source organism: Saprospiraceae bacterium (assembly GCA_020631545.1). Taxonomy (GTDB): domain Bacteria; phylum Bacteroidota; class Bacteroidia; order Chitinophagales; family Saprospiraceae; genus JAHDHB01. Next base: position 2,519 of record JAHDHB010000370.1, read on the forward strand.
TCCTTTTTCGGCATCATGACATCAAAAATACAAAGGTCGTAGTCATCCTTTTTGTACGTCTCAAGGCCCTGCTCGCCGTCGGTAGCTAGTGTAATATCATAGTCGTTCATTTCTAAGTAGGAACGTAAGACATCACCAAAGTTTTGGTCGTCTTCTACCAATAATATTTTAGGGTTGTTATTCATAATTTTCGTTTTATACGTTGAAACTAACCACTATTCAACAACAGTTAAAATGCAGAATTCTGTCACATCTAGAACGCCTTGACAGTCGCAAAGCGTACATCATCTCTCTCACAAAAAAGTATAGCACAAATTCCACGCCTGATTTTAACATTTTCAGGATAAAGGCGAAAAAGAAGGAAAAAAGAGGATAAATTCACTGCCTTTTCCCAGTTCACTTTTTACGGAAATATGCCCTCCATGAGCTTCTACGATAGCTTTCACATAGCTTAATCCAAGACCAAACCCTTTGACGTCGTGTCGATTACCGGTATGTACTCGGAAGAATTTGTTAAATATCTGCTTCCGATCTTCTCTGCTCATGCCTAAGCCATGATCCTTTACCCGAATTTCGACGCCTCCCTTCAAATCTTTGGTCGAAATCACGATTTCAGGTTTTTCGGGAGAGTATTTATTCGCATTATCCAAGAGGTTTTGCACCACATTTGTTAAGTGCGTTTTGTCGGCTTGTACCACAGGATTCTCACAATTTAGCTCCTGTGTAATGGTGCCTTCTCGTTTTTCTACTTGCAAGGTGAAAGGGCGCACAGCATTCTCCACGATTTCATTGACATTAAGCGATTCTATAGAAACCCGAAAATCTTTTTTGTCGATTAGTGCCATTTGTAACACTCTTTCCACCTGATTATTCATTCGCTTATTCTCCTGCTTGATAATTCCCGCAAAACGCTTTACCTTGTCCGCGTTGCCCGATATCATAGGGCTAGTGATGGAATCCGCAGCCAAGGAAATTGTGGCTATAGGCGTTTTGAACTCGTGGGTCATATTATTGAGGAAATCGTTTTTGATCTCCGATAATTTCTTTTGTTGGAAGATGACTTGAACGGTATAAATAAAACAGAACAGTATAATGCCTGTAAAAATAACCATAGCCATCAACATCGGCCAAACCGAACTAAGCAGAAAGTTTTTCTTACTTGGAAAATTGATAAACAAGCGCCCTGCTGCTTCCGTCGAAGCAAAACCCGGCGTATAGCTTTGAAAAAGATTCACCCAAAAACGAGACTCAAACAACACAAGCATACTTGCCTGATTAATATCAAAGCGCTTAGGGTATACATCGCCTAAAGACTTGGAAGCGATAAACTTCCGCAATTGATTGTCAAACACCCCAAATTCATAATCCAAGTCAATTCCTTTTCCTTTGAGTTCTTCTTCTAGTAAATTATTGAGCTTGATAGGGTCTAAACGTTCTCTTAAGGAGATATTTCTTAGCGTAAGCGTGGCATAAACATCCGTCAAATGCCGATAGAAAGAAGGATTTCCTAGGATAGAGCCTTGTACTACAGACACATCGACTTGCAGCGGAGGAAAACTATCACTCGACATTTCTCCAAAAAAAGAAGCGTTTTCACTTTCCTGCTCTACTGAAATGACATTCAATAAATCAGCTTCGGATATATTGCTTCCGGTAGGCGCTGTAGGAAAAAAGTTGGACAAGGCATAATTCGAAATCTCTTCCTTCTCCAAGGTACTTTTTACATTATCTATCGCTACCCGCACATTTTTATCAAAATGCGCTTCATTAAGCCGCATGGCGTAGTTGATCCAATACGCTTGCATGACGACGATACCGACTAGGGCAATGCTCATCAAAACAATAATCAACAATATGGCCTTTTTATTCATCTAAAGTGTGCTCCTTTTGTTTTTGTGCGGCTTATCATTTTTCCCAAATGATGAAGTTCTGCTCTCTAAACTGATTGTTACACAATAAAAGTATACAGTTTGCACAATTCACTCCCCACTTTAACCTCCCTTTAACGTTTTATTAACTAGATAGCTATTCGTAAAATTTTAATTTTGTAGAGAACGAAAAGCTTGATTTTGTAGCCATTTTTTACCTTACAGTGATAATGACATAAGATTTACAAAAAAAAAGGAGGTTTTTGCTCCTTTAAACCGAAACTTACGTTATTAAAAGTATTGATTTTTTGGGTAGAGCATTATCTTTATAGTATTACTTGGTCAAGTTTTTTATTCGAGTACACCAATTTCATTTTTATTTTTCAGTAGCTAGTACAACACACATGATTTCTCTTCACAAAACTTTTGGATTAACGACTTTAAGCCTAATCATTTTGATGATGGTCGGGTGGGCAAGTACTGCTTTTTCTCAACAACAAGGAGAAAAAATTATCAAAAAGAAAATTATTATTAAAACCATTGATGATAATGGTGTGGAACAAACTCAAATCATCGAAGAAGAAATAGACGAAACGGATTTGCCTATGCCTTCCCCCATGATGGAAGAAATGAATCGGCAAAAAAAGGTTATCGTCCTTGCTCAAGGCGAACAACTTCCTGATGACTTGAAGGCTGAAATTCAGGCCATGGGGGTTAATCTTGCTGATTTGGAACAACAATTAGCTTCGGCTGAAAAATCCGTCCGTATTTACAAAGAAGATAATCAAGCTCCTACGCTCGAAGTGGATAGCGATTTCGAAATGATGCCTATGCCCAACAAACAAGGGCCTAAGCGCAAAATGATGTTCAAATCGGGCGATGAAGAAACGCTGGATATAGACGTTGATATCGAAGAACTAGACGGTGAAGGTAGTGGAATTATCAACCTCAATCATAATGGAGAAATCCAAACGTTCAATTTTGAAGGAACGGAAATTCCCGACGATATTAAAGCTCAATTAGAAGCTTTAGGCATTGATTTGGAAGAATTAGGTGCTGAAGGCGCCAATAAAATGATGATGTTCAAGCTTGATGGAGAAGATATGAACTTCGATAAAATGGAGCTTCACAAGGGGATGATTTGGAAAGATGATGAGGGGAACTCCTTCAATTTAGACGATTGTAACTTTAAAGGTGGCAACAAAAGCAAATGTGCCCCAGCACAAAAAATGGTGTGCTGTGATGGCTGTAGTCCAGGCAACTGCTGTGCTAAATGCATAAAAGCTTGTACCGATGCTGAAAAATCTGCTTGTAAAAGCAAAGAAGCCAAACCAAGACTAGGCATTTTCCTTAATGGCGATGACAGTAAAGGTGCCGTAGTAAAAGGTGTCGCCGAAAATGGTGCTGCCGCGAAAAGTAGCCTTCAAAAAGGTGATATCATCATAAGCATCAATAAAACTAAAGTCGCCAACAACGAAGCACTCATTAACATCATCAACGAGCATAAAGTTGGTGATAAAGTAAACGTGAAGTATAGTAGAGCAGGCAAAACCAGCAAAACGAAAGTAACGCTAGAAGCAGCTCCAGTCCGAAAACGATTTAAAAGAGGTGGCCAGTGCGAAGAACCAAGAACAAGAGCTCGCGGTTTTATGCCTTTAGATGCTCGCCATTTCAAGGTGGATTGTGAAAAAGCTTGTAAAACGCCTATGTTGGGCGTCATGATAGATGAAGAAGCCGAAAAAGGTGTACATATTAATGGTACCTTCAATAAAAGTGGTGCCGTAACCGCCGGGCTAGAAAAAGGTGATGTCATTCTGAACGTTGGAGGCATTGCCGTCAATACTTCGGATGAGCTGATTGCTAAAATCAAGCAATATAAGCCTGGAGATGAAGTTGAAATCACTTATGTGCGTAATGGAAATACCGCAAAAACGAAAGTGGTTTTGACGAGCCAAGCCATCAGCCCTTTTAAATCAAACTGCGATTGTGAGAATCCTTCTTTTATGAAAACGCCAACATCATCCAAGGAGATTATCATCATCAAGGCCGAAGCTATGGAAGAACTTCCAGCTCCAAAAATCGAAGAAAAAACGACACCAAAGATGAATATTCTACGTGTCGATGAATTTGCCCTTTTCCCTAATCCAAATAAAGGTAATTTTACGGTTGCTTTTGAATTGGAAAACAAGGAACCACTTACGATTTCGGTCGTCGATGTTACGGGTAAAGAGGTGTATAGAGAAAATGTTAAGGATTTCACGGGTAGCTACCGCAACGCAATCGACGTATCTGCTTACGCGAAAGGTACTTACTTCCTAAACATTCTACAAGGCGACAGCGTTTATTCGCAACAGTTCGTCTACAATTAAATTGGAAAATACGTTTTAAAACCTATTTTATATCCCTTGTCAGAGGCTCGCTTCACCAAAGCGGGCCTTTTTTTGTAGGGCAAGGTTGAGTTTTCATTTCACCCTTTCAGGGTTTACCTCACATTCCCATAAATGACGTGAGTAAATCCCGAAGGGATGTAAGGATTGTAGAAAAATAGACAAACTAGTGCCTAAACCCTGAAAGGGTGAATTTTTTATGGAAGGACAACATCTTTCACATGCACCTAACCTGAGTTCGATTATTAATTCTCTGTAAATAAAGCCTTTAGTTATTTTTTGGGCAGCTTATCCCGCTATCCGTTTGTA
>JAHDHB010000371.1 GCA_020631545.1 Saprospiraceae bacterium
TGCTGAACCACCTGAAACAGTGCCGAATACAAACGGATAGCGGGATTAGCTGCCCTGAAGATAGCTAAAGTGCTTGTTGTTGGTTGCTTATGAGTAGTGGCGGGGTCTCCACTGTTCTTACTCCTTACCCCAACATTCCGATTAGTGTTTCTGAGCAGAACCACTAGTGTTATGTAAAGCTATAAACACGTCATTTCTAACTTGACATGACACTAGTTCTTGAAGCACTAGTTTATTTTAGTAAATTTACGGACTAAGTCAATATTAGGGCCATTGATCTTTATGAAATAAATACCATCGTTAAAACCTGAAACATCGATTTGTTTTAGGATGGTACGCTCGTCTGCAAAAAAGGATTGATGATGAACTTGATGTCCAAAGGCATCGTATATATCTAAGTCTAGATCTTGAGCTATATTGATATTAAAAATCAAAGAAATTTTATCCCTAGCAGGATTGGGAAATAGATTACTTTCGTGTGGAATCACTCGTTCGAGGACAATGATATCAGAAAAAGAATATTCCCCATCAATGTTGACTTGCTTTAGTCGGTAGTAGGTCAATCCATTTTCTACAACAGGATCTAAGTGATTGTAGCTTATATTCGTCCAAGAATCTTGAATTCCTTTTGTTTCGTGAATGGCTTGAAATTCAATGCCATTTCTAGAGCTTTGTAGTTCGTAGTAGTCAATATTGTCAGTTGAGCTAGTTTCCCAAATAATTAAGTTTCCAGTAGATCTAATTTGGCCAGAGAAAGCGACCAAATCAATGGGAAGAAATGCACCTCCTACACTGATGGTACCTGTACCTCCAGAAAAAGAAGTAATGCCGTCGTGTTGCACAAATGTTGCCCCATTTTCTACTCCGGTATTCGATTCAGGAATGGTGGTTGCATTGATTAAACCTGTAGGAGTAACAAGGGTATTGGGATCAAAAGTGCCTGTATTGGTTTTAAACCAACTAAAATTTGTGATAATGGGGGCAGATGTCGCAGCCATAAAATTGGTAGCAGCAGCTTCAATGGCGGCCTTCTCGGCCGGATCGTAGAAAAATTTGACATTCACAGCGCCGTTCAAGGAACCAGAAAGTAAATTGACATCCCAGTATCGATTCATGGTGTAAGTAGCATTGGGCGCGCCAAAATCTTCTGCCCTTCCTATAGATGGATCTACAAGAATACTTACATCAGCAGTAAAACTTGCATCGTTGCCGCCTACAGGGTATTTTTCTAGAGCAAAATAGGTGTTAAGACCATCGCCATAATACGTCCATGCTCCTTGCATACACATTGGGCTAAGATTGGTTAGGCTTGTAGGGGCGAGCGCAACATCTGAACTACCGCAGGCCATTTCTGGTGCAGAACAGGAGACTGTGGCTTCCCAGCCTGCGTAATTGAAGGATTCATCAGAGATAAAAGTAAAGGTCAAACATCCTGTAGGGTGGGTAGAGGTAATAGGAGTATTCAAGGCTCCTCCAGGGTAAGATGTACCACCTGTTAAGGATTGATAGCAATAACCTGCGGTAGGGCCTAGCAGTGGATCGGCAGAAGTAGGGCCATTGTAAATGAATAAAGCATCCCAACAGCTTCCTGCTCCATTCCCTTCGACTTCAAAGGATGAAAATGAAATGGATAAAACTTCACCAGCATTGTCAGGGCACAAGGTCCATGTTGTATTCTCGTCAGCACTATAGATACCTCCAGTGCCTCCAGAATCAGTCTGCGTACTTCCGCAAATCGGAGTACAATCTGCTGGGGCAGTGAATAAGGCTGGAGCGTTAAAATTGCATAAAAATGTACTCGTGAAAAAGACATCTACTTCTACATCTTGTTCATCAGCGATAAGTCCTAAAAGCGTTACGGTTTGAGGACTAGAGGTGATTGGAAAAAGTTGTCCATTGACGTTGAGCATACCACTTGAAGGAGGATCAAGGTAAGAAATAGTGATGTCTTGGGTATAGGCATTCGTAGGGGGATTACAAGCTGATTGTAAGCCCGCTTCAACATTGGTTATTTGGCATGGAGAAGGAATGACTAAGGTGGGGATAATGCACCATTGAAGCAACTTGCCGTCATCTCCATTTCCGTCATCTACTACAGAAAGTGTCCATGTACCATCAAAATTTTGCCCGTCAAAATCACTTAAAACACCATTTGGAGGAATAAAAGTTCCTATAGTGGGGGTACTACAGTTGATGGTAGAGCTTGCTTCGTCGTCGAATTCAATATTCATATTATCATTAGAGCCACATTGGTCAAGCATCAAATCAACGGAAGTTCCGTTTGGGCTTGTAAGGGTGATATCTAGATCTTCAAGCCAAGTATGGTTGATTTGAAGAATGACATTCAAATCGCCAAGTACCATACTTCCAGTTCCTGAAACGAGAATTTGATCAGCTACAGGTACGCCTAGGGTAATATTTGCTCCAGGAGTACTAGAGTAAGAACCACAGTTATCAATTGGTGTTGGTGTACAATCAGATGCAGCCGTAAAGGCGCCTGCTTTGTAATAGGAACATGATGGTGCGTTGGTGAAATAAATATTAGCGGTTACCGGCAATCCATTCGCTGGTAAGCCTGTCAAGGTTATCGTTTGAGGGCTACTAGTGATGGGGAATTGTTGACCATTGGCGAAAAGCATTCCTGATGAAGGAGGCGTGGTGTAGCTTACTGTAATGTCTTGGTTGTAAGTGTTGGTACTAGGGTCACAAGCGGATTGGGAACCGATTCCGATGCCGTCAATACTACACATAGCGGGAGGAGCTAAGCTTGGTAAAAGACACCACTGAACTAAGGTACCGTCATTTCCTGTAGCATCATCAACCACAGAGAGTTTCCAAGTCCCATCAAAGGTTTCGCCGTCAAAAGCGCTCAAAAATCCTGAAGGAGGTGTAAAAGAGCCTGTTATTTGGTTCCCACAAGTAAATGGATCACCTTCATCATCAAAAGTGATGTCAATATCACTAAAGCCAGCACATTGATCTAACATAATATCAACGGAAGTTCCGCCTGGGCTAGTAAGGGTAATGTCTAAATCTTCGAGTGAGGTATGATCAATCTTGATGACAACGTTCAGATCTACAATAAAATTGGGGCTTGTACCTGTGATAATAATGTTATCAACGGGATCATTGGTATCATTTATGATGGCTGAGGGTGAGCTTGTGTATGTGCCACATTTGATAGCTTGGCCAAAGCTAGTCACCCAACTGCACAGCAGTAATGATAAAAAAAGAAAGGTTTGGGTAAAAGTTCTCATTGAATATGAAGTTTTTGGTTGTGTGCAAGAACACTAAATAGTTTTCGACGCCTCGTTTGAAAAGTATATGACAAAAGACCTCGGAAAATCTACGATGGTTATCGGGATTTATTTTTTTGTCAAAAAGATATCGTGAAACGTCTCACGATTTGAGAAAGCCTAGTCTAAATAGTCTTTTGTTAATGCTGAGTGCTATATGAGTAAAATGTTGTTTTGTATCAGTCGGTTTACTGTTCGTCCTTATCTTCAGTGATGTGTTTGCTTATACGAGAATACAAAATTCTAAGAAGAAATAAAAGGAAAAAGGGGTGTTATATGCAGTATTTATGCAATGTTAGCTGTTTTAATACTATAGGCTTGTTGCGTATTGGCGAAATTGTACATTTCCTCTTAATTGGTTGGCGTTTTCTGTCTTTTTGAAAAGCGTTTTACTTTTATCCTTAGTTGTATTAGTACATGAGGGGAATAGTAAATATGATCTAGCTGTAGATGGGGAGTGTTGGTAAAATGAGGCTTATGTATATTGAAATTGTTTTGTAGTATATGATTTAATGCCAGTCTTTTCTGAAAATGGAAGAGTCAGGCTCGTTTCTACAAAGACAGAGTGGAGCTACTCCTAAGTTCCCTCTTCGCTAACAAAAAAATCGCCGCCTAAACTGTCCAGTATTTCTGAGAGCCCCCCTAGAGTCGTGTCAGGCTAAAACTGCCGGCATCTTTAAAGTTAATTTCTTCTACCCTCAATTCAGTCATCATTTTTAGCTAGACCCTATTGGGTTTATTGAGTGTGCATTTTACTGGGTAAAAGGTGGATAATCTGTGTACCCTTTGCTAGAAGTGCCGTACCACCCCTTACGGTTACGTTCTGCTAGAGGCCAATTATGTTGGAAACGTAAAACCAAATCAGGATTGGCGATAAAATCACGGCCAAAAGCGATGAGGTCTGCTTGATTTTTCAGAAGAGCGGTTTGCGCTGTTTCTTTGGTGAAATCTCCACAAAGGATGAGCGTTCCCTTGAAAATTTCACGAATGTTTTTCCACAATTCAAATTTTACTGGAACAGGCTCCCCCATATGGCTGAGGTGTACATAGACCAGACCTAGTTTGTTTAATTCTTCCGTTAAGTAACGATAGGTAGCCTGAACGATGCTGGCATCTTCCTCTGTATCGGCATAGCTGAAAGGAGAAATGCGAATACCTACTTTACTAGCGCCTATTTCGTTGATCATTCCTTGGGCTATTTCAAGGACAAAACGGCAACGATTTTCAATACTGCCCCCATATTCATCGGTACGTTGATTGCTTGCTGTATTTATAAATTGATTGGGCAGGTAGCCGTGGGCACAGTGAATTTCCACGCCATCAAAGCCCGCTTCTATACTTAGTTTTGCGGATCGGATGAATTCGGCTATCGTTTGTTTTACCTCTTCCTTGGTCATAGCTTTGGGAGTAGGGTAGGGCTGTTTGCCTAGATTATAGGTGCTAATTTCTCCTGGTTGAGGAATAGCAGAAGGGCCAAGTACAACGGCATTTTTAGGTAGATTGTCGGAATGAGCAACACGCCCTGTATGCATGAGCTGTAGGAATATTTTACCTCCTTTTTCGTGTACTGCATTTGTTGAAGCTTTCCATAAAGCAGCGTGTTCTTCTGTATACATGCCCGGGATATTGGTGTAGCCTAGGCCATTAGGAGAAGGGGAGGTGCCTTCTGCGATGATAAGTCCTGCACCCGCTCGTTGACCATAGTAAGTCGCCATAAGTTCATTAGGAAGATTATGGTTTATGGCACGGCAGCGCGTCAAAGGTGCCATTATTATTCTACTGCTTAATTCAATTTTTCCTAGGGTGAAGTTATCAAATAGGTCTTTATTCATGATGTTGTTCGTTATTTGTACGCAAATATAGGGATAAAACCGCAGGTTAGGAGTTAGGCTCTTGAGCTTGGGTATAATCTTCTACGTTTTTTGTGCAGAAAATGAAATTTTGGCGAATTATGAACCATATAAGGAGCATAAGAGATAAAAGAATCATATAAGCTTAACGTGCTTTTCTAGACGTAAAACAACATATAAGGATTTTTAATGCACGCAAATAGACTCTTTCTTGAGTGATAAGTCTTTTGTCAAGTAGTCTTTTCAAGTGATAGCGCCGAAAACTCATAGCATCTTAGCTAAAATTTCTTTCATCAATTTAGCTGCTAGATGAGCGGTCATGTCATTGAAATCTCTAGTCGGATTGTACTCTACGATGTCGGCACCTACAATAGTTGCCTCAATTCCTTGAATTAGTGCTATAACTTGTCTAGAAGTAAGTCCTCCCGGTTCATGGTGAGAAACGCCCGGAGCAAAAGCAGGATCGATACCATCCAAATCCAAGGAAATATAAAGTGGATTTTCAAATTTAGAAATGAAACTCAAATCTAAATTTTTCATTTCATGCATTTCTACACAGTATTTTTTTGCTTGTTCTCGCTGATGTGTGTTTATCGTTCTTATACCGACTTGTACAAGACGTGCCGCGAATTTATTTTCCATAATACGAGCAAAAGGCGTGAGAATGTTTGTCGCCATACAATTCTTCATAGAGGTCAGGGTGAGCATCGATCTGTAGAATATCTAGGACAGGGTATTTTTGATGAAAAGCTTTTATGATGGGGAAGGAAATGGAATGGTCGCCTCCGAGTGTAAATATCTTATCCTGTTTGGTTAAATGTTTTGCTGTAATGGTTTCAATATCAAAATAAGAGGAGATTTCAAAATCTCCTTTGTGTACGATTCTTGGGGTATCAATAGAGATACCATCTTCACTAAAATAATTGGAAGAACCACAATGGAGGGCTTTTCTGATTAAAGGAGGTGCAAAGCTCGGTCCCTTTAAGTAGGAAGATTTGGCATCGTATTGAATGCCTTGAAGGATGATACTACTCATGATGGTTTTATTTTGAGTCGCAAATATAAGAATTTATGAAGGAGTAGTTACTGCATAGTAAAAAATAGGTAATTACTTTAAAACTGTCCATTTTTGATTTCTTTTTCATTTTTAGAAGTGGAGCAATGTTTTTACTTAACATAATGTTTTTTATGTCGGTTAGTTTTGTACTCTCTTTTCAAAACCTACTTTCTATTGTGGTCGTAGTTTTTTCGTTTTATGAAGGAGTGAAAGTTGTATTTTCGTAAATCTTTAAGCACAATTAATTCTATTTTTTATCTTGTCTGCGATAGGGTATAGTTTTTCTTTTGGCAATAATCGTTTTGCTTCCTTTATTTTGCCTTCCTTTCTAAGTTTGTTGATTTTTTTGACAAGGGGCGTATAGTCTGTTATCTGATGTATCCATTCCTTGTTATAGGTTTCAATGAGCTGTCGGCTTATGCCTACTTGTATTGTTCGTTCGTTTAGTTTCGTACCTCTGATGGAGCGCTCTGGATCCCATTGAATATGAACTTTTGCTTGTTTGAAATCTTGTTCCCAGTCCAACCCGCTTTTGTAGACTTGCTTGTCGGGATGTGTGAGTACGCCTAATGATAGAGCATAATTCCAATGTATTCTATTGATTTTTATAGCTAAGGTGTATTCTTGATTTGACTTTGTTCCCCAATTACGCCATTAGCCATAAGAAGGAAGGTTTTATCCATGTCATTCTAGTAAGAGAAAAAGGAGCTACAAAATGGTTGTTTTTTATGGCGGGTATAGCGATTTGTTCATTGTAGGCTTGGTATACGGTTATCGTATTTCTGTCAAAATTGGCTCGTATTTGTTGTTGATTTTTCATTTGCTTAGTTTTCTAAAGAAGGGCTCGGCATTCTAGTGTAATTGCCTGT
>JAHDHB010000372.1:0-3548 GCA_020631545.1 Saprospiraceae bacterium
AATAATAGGCATATCTCCACCAAAGCTACTAGAGCTAGAAGCTCCAATAGACAAAGAACTGAAAATAAAAAGCGATAGCATAACTGCTTGGAACAATAGCTTTTTCATGTGATGTTAAATTTAGATAAATAATAGAGGACGAACTTTGAATTATGAGTTGGAATTATCTGTGATTGTTATTCCTCAAAGTCCCTAAGGTGGCGAAGCCACTACCATGTAGAGAGTAGAGGGTATAGAGTAGAATCGCGATAACTATCGGGATACCGTCATAACGAACTAATTTTTCGAAGAAAAATCAAAAAGTCTTTCTACTCTATACTTTCTACCCTCTACCAAATTTTGGCAAGAGTTCACGCTTTAGTTCTTAACTTCCTCAAAGTCCCTTAATTTTAAAACTTTTTTTTCTCATAATCCACTTTTTTCTACTTTTTTTTCACTGACTTATGCGGATTGTTGTATTGGGTTTTGTTTTAATTTGTTTGTTTTAACGTCTTGGTTACTAGTGTTTAGTCGTTTGGTAGGGCTAGATTCGGGGTGTAAAAATGAAAATTGTATCTACTTTTATTTCTAAACTACTGTCAAATAGGTTTATAGTGGCTCCCTATCTTTGTAGTGTTGAAAGTGATAAAACATCGGGTTTTGGAACGCTAGCATGTTTTTTACTTCAAAAATAAGGACGAAAGTAGTGAAGTCTTGGCAAAATTGCGAAAAGGCTTAGGAGAGAAGGTCGTTTTAACGTTTTACTCGTAATTCGCATCCCGATAGCTATTGCGGATCACTCGTAATTTAGAAAAGTGGGAATCCTTTTAATGGATTCGGTTTGGGTTAGGGATTATGCTCAATAGCTTTTTGGAGGAAGGGCTAGAGCATAGCTCAAAGGTTATCATGGAGTCGCTTGTGACGAGTGGCTCTGTGATGCCTTTTTTGTGGTTGTGGTGGGACATACACTCCTTGTAATAAGGGCAACTATAAAGGTTTGCCCCTACTCAGGAATCAGATTTCAGTTTTCTGGTATTCTTCAACAGTTTTGTACTTCATTTTACAGAAGCAGGGTTTACCTGAATACGAAAAACCGTGGGGGCAAATCTTTATGGTTGCCCGCTGAATGCTACCCGCTAACACTTTTCATTTCCTCTTTTTCTTCCGTTTCTGCTTTTGCATAGCCCGATACTTCCGTTTACTAATTCCACCGAAGTTTTTCTTTTGATTTTTGGCACTTTTCTCGTGGAAAGCTGCGCCAGAGGAGACGCTTTTACGCGGCTGTTGCAAGTAGTTTTTATCGCCTAGGGAAACGGGTTTTTCCTCTTCTAGGAGTATCTCCGAGATTTCCAGTTCCTCCGGGAGGGGAGTGATAGGAATGGTGGTATCCATTAAAGTTTCGATGGCGGTTTGGAATTCTTTTTCATCTTCCGTGATGAAGGAGATGGCGATACCCTGCTTGTCCGCTCGACCTGTACGCCCGATGCGGTGCATGTAATTCTCGGGTATGCTAGGAATATTCATGTTGACAACATGGCTCACCTCGCTAATGTCGATACCTCTAGCGATGACATCGGTGGCTATAAGGATTCGGCTAAGACCGTCATGGAAGTCCTTGACAGAGCGTAGCCGATAATTTTGAGATTTATTGGAATGGATGACGCCAATTTGCTCAGGGAAAGTAACTTCGAGTCGTTCGTGCAGGCGGTCGGCCAGTTTTTTACTAGGGGCAAAGACGAGCACTTTGTCCATTTCTGGATCATTTTGAAGAAGCAACTCTAGTAGATTTGCCTTGGTATTGAAGTTGGGAACGTTGTAGCCCTGTTGTATGATTTGCTCCAGCGGCGTACCTCTTGGAACGATTTCTATCGTAGTAGGTCGATTGAAAAAGGTTTCTATCAGTTCGGCCACTTCTTCCGTCATCGTAGCAGAAAAGAGCAAACTTTGTTTTTTGACAGGCAGTAAGTCGAGTAGACTCTTTAGTTGGGGGCGGAATCCTAGGTTGAGCATTTCATCTACTTCATCAATGACAAGTTTCTTGATGAGGTTGAATTTTAAGGCGCCAAAATAGCCTAAATCTAGTAGGCGGCCAGGAGTACCGACCACTAAATCAAGCCCTCCATGTAATATTTTCTTCTGGGTATTAATGTTCGTCCCCCCATAAACACCACCGACTTTGAAATTCATATAAGCCGTCAGTTTTTCGACTTCCTCAACAATTTGCACCACCAATTCTCTAGTCGGCACAACGATTAGTATTCTAGGAACAGGTTGCTTGTTATACTGCCATAATCGAAGTAAGGGGAGTAGGAAAGCATAGGTTTTCCCCGTACCCGTCTGAGCGACCCCAACGACGTCTTTCCCTGCCATGATCGTAGAAAAGGATTGCGCTTGGATAGGCGTAGGTTCCGCTATACCTAAATCGCCTAGGGCATTTCGTAATGGTGTATTTAAGTTTAAATCGTTGAAGGTCATGGGAGAGTTAGGAATTACGAATTAGGAATTACGAATTAGGAGTGGCTCTCTGGGCGGGTTTTGACGTGTTTTGGACGTCGGTCGCTTTTGAGTGCCATCGTTTTATGGGGCAAAGGTAGCTTATTTTCGTAACTAAGGGGGGCAACTCATGCCAAATTTTGGGAAAAGGGTAGCTAGAAGAAGGTTTTACGCATTCTGCCTTATCCATTCAGTACTCTATAAAGTTTTGCCAAAATTTAGCAAAACTTTGTAGTCTGGGATAGTCAAGGAGGGTAGTAAGGACTTTTGATTATTCGAAGAAAACCAAGTCGATATAAGGGGCTTCCTAACACCAAGTAGCCCATGCTGCAAGACACAGCGCCAATAAAAAGAAAAACAAACTTCCTACCAACATCGTACGCTTATAAAAAACAAGACGAGTATGCGCCCTTTTGATGTCCTCGGGAGAATCCTCGCGGACGGCATACCGCCACGGAAACAACACAAAAATCCCCCATACCGTAGAGAGAATCCAGAATATCGTAGCCGCATTCAAGTAGATCGCAGCCCAAGCGGGGAAGTCTGCTGGGCGGCCAGAGAGGAAGATCGTAAGCGAGATGCTCGTAATACCGACTAGGAATTTTGCCGCCTCTTCTAGGCGCTCTGGTGCTTTTTGTTTTTCTGTTTGCACATATTGAAGCCAAGTAGCATCGCTGGCTTCTGGAGGGCTACTGCTCGCTTTTGGTACTTTTGACATAATCTAGCTGTTTTCTACAATTTCTCGGAATTTGGCTTCCCCTATCTTGCCGATGATAGCGCCTAGATGACCTTCTACAACGCTTTTATTAGGAGAGCCTATTTTTACAAAAATTTGATAAGCCATCCTAAAGTAAGGAATGGCCTCGGCCATTTTATCTTGTTCGAAAAGCAGGGCTCCAAGATTAGTGGAGGTTATCGCAGCGCCATTAATATCACCGATCTCCTTCCTTATGTTCAGGGATTTTTGGAGATAAAGCAAAGCCTTGTCGTAGTCACCCTTAGCAGAATATATTTGGCTAATATTGTTGAGAGTAGTACCCTCGCCCTGACGGTCACCGATCTCCTGACTTATGTTC
>JAHDHB010000372.1:3648-7057 GCA_020631545.1 Saprospiraceae bacterium
TATGTTCAGGGATTTTTGGAGAAAAAGCAAAGCCTTGTCGTATTCTCCCTTAGCAGAATATATTTGGCTAATATTGTTGAGAGTAGTACCCTCGCCCTTACGGTCACCTCTTTGATGGTTATCTTTTAATGATTTTTCTAAGTAAGCTAAAGCTTGTTCTAGATGACCGAATGTTTGGAATATAAGCCCCAAATTATTATAAATAAAGCCACTGGTACTTTCCCCCGCGATTTCCTCTGTTCTTAGCCCATAGGCAAGGGCAATTCTAAACTGTTGGATATCATAATAAAAATTACAAAGACGTCCCCCGAGCATATTGATTTCCTTGGCAGCTTTGGCCGTATAGTAGCGATCAAAAGCTTCGGAGGCTTCACTAAATGGGTCTTCCGAAATATTTTCTCCTACAACATAGCGATGATAATCCCCCGCTATTTTTTGGTCAAAGACAAGCTTAGTTTTTATGTTTTTCTTCAGCAAGTCTCGTACTAGGGGCATGACATAGTAGCGCGTCTTGCCGTCAAGTCCTTTTTGTCGCTCTGCTAGCGTCAAGGCCACGGCTTTATTGAGGGCAGCGCTTCGGTCTTCGGCATTTCGCTGCCAGCCTATGGCCATGGGCAAAACGGGGATATTGAACTGTGCCAAGAGGGCCAAACTGTCTTTTTCTTGTGCATCAAGGTAGGAGAGTAATTCTTCAAAAATGAAATTTTTACTTACTTTTGTGAGCATTTCCTCTTTGAGTGCGCCTGCTTCTAGTTTCTTTTGAAAATCAGCCAGTTTTCCTAGGGTTTTTGTTATATCGTGGCCTTTTTTAGCGTAGAGCTCATCAAAAAACTCCAAAGCACGGTAGTTTCCGCCGAAGTTTTTGTGGAGCAGCTTGGCGACTTCCTCAAAAGAAGGGGCGGCCTCTTTTGTCTTTTTCTGAGGCCCCACTTGCAATGCCTTCGCAAAATCCACAAAACTAAGCTGGTGGCATTTTCTGAAAAAATCCACAAAGGGAACGGTATTCATATTGCAGATCTCCAACTCAGGAAATTCTGCAAGCGGATAGCGCCCTGTGATTATCAGCGGAAAACGGGTGGTTTGATGTATGATTTGTATCAGTTGAAGCACGTCTTCATGCTTCATGACATTCCAAACCCAAGCAGCTTGCTGAGGATCATAGACTTGAAAGGATTCGATATTGTCAAAAATAAAAACAGGATTGCAATTTGCTGATATTCTGTCTAAAAGATGGTTGAATTTATCCGTCTGCTTATTTATTGCTACCAATTCGGAAACAATCTTAAAATCATTTTTTTCCTTGGTCAGGTAGGTTTGCATCTGGTCCAAAAGGCTTTGAGCAGCAGGCGCTTTTTCACTAAAGGTAAAGACTTTGACTTTTGGATTGGCTGCTAGTAGACGAATGGCTAGATGTTCTGCTAAGGCTGTTTTCCCTACGCCACCTTGTCCACGCAGCAGAATAGACTGTCCTGCGGTCAATTGAGTGAGCGCAAGCCGTTTTTCTCTGCGGCGTCCGATAAAAACATAATTTTCAGGTCGGACCCGCAAGTGTAGTAAAGCTTTTTCGCCCTTGAGGTACTGCACCTCATTTTTTAGATCTAAGATGTCCTTGGATGAATTTTCATCGACGAGATGCTCCACCTTTTGGTTGAGCAGGAGTTGGGGAATCAGCCATTGCCCTGGGGAAAGCCCAGCCTTGGCAAGCTCATAGGTATTAGTTTCATGCTGCCGAATAGCCCTACAAGCTTCCTGAAAAGCAGCGGCTAAGGGATACTCCGTAGAAAGCTCGGCGTACAGCTTCTCCGCAAATATTGTAGCACAGGAATCCAAAATACTCGCCGCCATAGCGACCACAGCAGGAAGTCCGCCACGCAGCAAGGTATCCGCCACACCAGAGAGATCCGCCGCTTCCCCCTTGGCCGTCTGGCAAGCAGAAAGCACCACCAAGTCAGGGCGATGCCTTTTACGTGCGACTCTTGCCAAAACGTTGTTAAATTCTGATGCAGAGGCCTTTTTCTTGTGCCCTGAGATGGGATCTTCTAGTGCCAAAAAGCCCTGTCCGCCCGTATAGCCACCATGACCAGTGAAGTGGAGGATATGGTATTTGTTTTCTTCCAATTTTTCTTCCAGATTCTCCAAAGAGCCATCATCCGTAAAATGCACCTGCGCCAAGCCTTGAGCAATCAAAGGCGAAAAGGCGCGGAACAACTGCAATTCTTCCTGCTCATAAGCCAAGCGCGTCACCCCCTCAGGCGAGGCGACCATCACCAAAATCTTCAAGGGGAAACCAACCGTAGGCCGGTGTGCCGGCAAGGCCTTTTGGGCTGATTTTGTTATGGTTAGCAATTCCCGCTCACGAGTAGCCGCTTGCCAAGGAAGGTTCCTGATCGCTGTGCTATTGTGAGAAAGGGAAAGGGTACTTGCTTGAAATTGAGCTTCTTCCCAGATGTCCTCAAATCCCTCTTGCTCCATCAAAGCTGCCTTAAGCCCATCTGTCAAAGCGGCTAAGGTACTAGCTCTTGGGAATGGCACTCGGCGGTTTTCCAATTCCTTATAGAATTGTGCCGCTAGAGCAACCAGCTCTTCTTGTTGTTTTGTGGTCAATATTAGGGGTAAATCCATAGTTTTTTCTTGACTAAAGGCTTTTTAAATACGATGTATGAAGTAAGATGTATGAAAATCTAATCGCAAAATGTATGATTGGCTTGCACATCATACATCATTTTTACTCCCACGCAGTATGCTACTATTCCTCTCGGCATAATAGCCTTCAGGTACTTGGACTTTATTTTCCTTACCACAAGTCATACAGCGTTTAAGCAGTTCCACAGCGCCTTGTTGGGCATTACCTTCTTTGAGATGTTTAGGATAATGACTTGTTTTACCACATTTGTAGCAATCGAATTCTAAAGGATATTTTGTTTCGTTGGCCATTTATATTGATTTATTTACTTAGTGTTTAACCGAAAAAGATCAGAAAACGCAGCGCAGTATCATCTGATGAATGCGGGATGGTTATAGTGTTGAGCCTTCATCCGATGACTAGAAAATAGTCCGCTTCTTAGAAAAAGAAGGATATGACTCAGAAGGACAAATATAAATAAAAGGAGGCTCCCTTTATTGCAAATGAATGAAATATATTGGTTATTTGAAAAAAAAAGCAGCTTATTTTTACGAACCAAGGGCGTGAAACCCATAGCCATCTATGCGAAAAGGTCGCAAGATTCGCTATAAAATCTAGGTGTCTTTGCTTTAATTTTGTTGTTTTTTTAACACGAAATTACAAGTAGAGTGATTGAAAGTCAATTTGTTGTAAAGGTTTTTTGACCGTTTTTTAGCGACTAAAAAACTTTGGAGTTATCTCATGGCGAATCAACTCACCCCCAACCCCCTCTCTCCAAAATCAAGA
>JAHDHB010000373.1 GCA_020631545.1 Saprospiraceae bacterium
GCGGCTTGGCCTGGTCCTGTGAGGACTCAAGTTTGTACGGGGAGTCCTTGGTATGAAATCACTTTAGCTACTTCTAGTACTAATCTGATTTTCAACGATGCAGGAGCACAACAATCGGATGATTTGATGACGAGTGGCGATTTTTCTTATTATGATAATGCTTGGCTGACAACTACGCCTGAACTTTGTCCTGTTGATTCTACGAATGAAATGACGGTTTATTTCAAAAAACCTGCAAATTGGGAACAAGTCTTACTCCATCATTGGGATGCAAATGCAGGAGAAATAGCTGATTCACAATGGCCAGGGGTGAGCATGACTCAAGTATGCACAGGTAGCGAATGGTATGAAATTACCTTAGCAACAAGCAGCACCAATGTTCTTTTTCATGATGGAAATGGTACCCAAACTCCCGATTTAAATGCAAGTGGTGATGCTTATTATGATAATGCTTGGTTGACGACTGCTCCGAATGTTTGTCCAGCAGAAAGCATTAGTTTGATGATATTGCCTTTGGGCACCAACTACCCTGATGGTCAAGCTTTAATCACCTTCGAAGCTAGTGCCGGCGCTACTGTTTACTACACGACAGACGGCAGCACGCCCACAGCAGCTACAGGAATTTTATACACAGGGCCTTTCAATGTTACAGGTACCAATGGCCAATCGGTAACGGTACAGGCCATTGCGATAGATGCCGCAGGGGATTCTATTCTCGACAGCCAAACCTATACTTTTGATAGCGATCAATTCACTTTATATTGGAATACAAACACTTGTACTACACCGAGCTTATATTTCTGGAATCCTAATGGCGATAATACCAATCCAGTATCTTGGCCAGGGGAAGCGATGACGCAATTGGAACCCAATGTATACGCTTTCACCGTTCCCTATGCTTGTGCAGATGTAATTTTTAGCTGTAATGGCGCCAATCAAACCGCCGATTTATTAAATATTTGTGAAGACAGGTGTTGGGATGGTACGGCTTGGGTAACTTGTGGCGCAAGGATTATGGATACGACAAAAGTAGCTCCTTCCCTCTTGCTACAAGTCAAGACCTTCCTTGAAGGCCCCTACCTGAGTTCTACTGGCGTAATGATGGATAACATCAAGGAAGACAACTTCTTACCCTTAGAGGAACCTTACACCAACTTAGGGGTTAGCTCTTTGACTAATGCAGGACTTTCAGTCCCCAACACGCTGTTTTCTGGTGCGGATAGCAATACCGATGTTGTGGATTGGTTAGTGCTACAATTGCGTGACAAGAATGATATTACGGTAGTAAGGCATTCGCAAGTCGTCCTTCTACGCCAAGACGGCACTTTGTTCAATTATGATGAAGCAACCGCTCGTGTTTCGGAAGTTTTCAACCTTTCCTTGCCTGTGGATGAATATAGAATTGCTTTGTTTCATAGAAATCATTTGCCTGTCGTCACCGCAGATCCTATTTTCCTTTCCAGCAATCCGACGCTTATCGATTTTTCTTCCAGCAGTGTCACTACTTACGACAGTGATTCCAGAAAAGAAGTCAGCACAGGCGTCTGGAGCCAAGTAGCTGGGGATGCCAACTTCAATAACAGTATCGATGCAGGCGACCGAAGTGCTACTTGGAACAGGAGAAACACAACGGGTTATCTCACAGAAGACGTCACAATGGATGGCGCTGTAAATGCCTCTGATAGAAGTAAAACATGGAATAATCGAAATCGGGTAGGCAGCATCGACAAGTAAGGTTGGCTTTAGCCGACAGGTTGCGTAGATCCGATTATGCTAGAGGGAGAACTCTTCCTCTAGCTTCTTGTGGCATATGTATCGTGGGCGTTTTTACGATAATTGAAAGCAGGTATTCAGAGGGCAACCACAAGGGTTTGCCCCTACAGATTTCAGGGTAAAGGTAGTCGTCTGCATCTATAAAAATGAAGCGATAAACTCCAGAAGAAAGTCTCCCGAAAACTAAAACCTAAACCCTGAGTAGGGGCAATCCTTTATGGTTGCCCTATAGTAGGAAGTGGCAAATCCTTCCCTGTATTTTGTAGCGCAGCCATCAAAAATTTAAGCCGCTTCTTTACAAAAGTATTGTTCATATCTTAAATTGCTCGACCTAACACAGAAAGACTTAGAAGCTTTACGTTTGAGGCTGCTGCTACTTTGTGGAATAACTGAACGTCCTACGCCTTTTCTCTAGCAGAAAATTTAAACAAGTGCTTGAATAAATTGTGGTTAAGTGGAAACGCAGCGCGAGAGCACACACGCACCGCGATTCTATAGCCTGCTACTTTCTTACGAGTAGCTGTGGAATACTCGCTTCTACTTTTCAAGCGAAGCGACCAAAAATCCTTAGCACCTCTATACCCTAAACACCGTAAAACGTCCGCAAGGAACCCAAATTCCCTCAAACGAACGACAAACAACACATAATCAAAAAATTGAATTCAAAAACATCACACAGAATCTCAGATAGCGAAATCTAAATACTTTCCCCTACAAACTCCGCAGTAATTCTACTGCTATCATTCATAAAACATTACGAATAGATTAAGACTTTATATCCCCAAAAATGCTCTCCATATCGAGCCAAAAGTCTTATTTGCCCTCAAATGATCCAACACCAGCAAAAAAATATTTTCTGTGACAATTACCAAACTCACAGAAAATGAGCTTTTTAGTATTTTTACAAAAAAACAAACGTTTTTTTTGCCAAAGTCATATTGTACAAACGAAAATTTTGTTTATTTTTGTGCGAAAGAAATTTTTCTTTACCTAATCATTAAGCCAATAAAAATGAGAAAAAACACCTTAAAGTTTTTCTTGCTTCTTTTTGCAACTTCGTTTTTAATTTACAGTTGTAACAAGGAAGAAGTTCTCGTAAATGAGGACACCGCTCCTATTATCACCTATAAAACAGGAGAGCCTATAGAAGGTCAATACATGGTTATCTTCAAAGATAACGCCTTCCCTACACTAGAAAAGAACATTGGTAAAACCAATTACTTTGATGCTAAGGCTGATTTAGAACGACAAGTACAGTCTCTTTTTGCTAGCAAGACTATGGGACAAAAAGAAATCCTTCAATCTTATGTTAAAACCTTGAAGGGTGTTGCTTTACAACTCTCTAATACAGAAGTTGTTGAACTAGCGAAAGACGAAAGAATAAAATATATTGAGCAAGATCAAATGATGCACGTATCCATGGGAGGCCCTCCAGGTGGAGGTGGTGGTGACGGTGGTGACGGTGGCCAAGAAACACCTTGGGGTATTACTCGTGTAAATGGAGGTGCTGATGGTACTGGCAAAACTGCTTGGATTATTGATTCTGGTATTGATTTAGACCATCCAGATCTTAATGTTGACGTTGCACGTAGTGCTTCTTTTTTAAGTGGTAAAGATGCGAACAACCCTGATGATGCCAATGGCCATGGAACACACGTTGCGGGTACTGTTGGTGCCATTGACAATGGAGAAGGTGTTATTGGTGTAGCTGCTGGTGCTACAGTTGTTTCTGTACGTGTACTTGACAGAAGAGGAAGCGGAAGCTTCTCTGGCGTTATCGCTGGTGTTGACTACGTAGGAGCAAATGCTAGCGGTAGTGATGCTGCAAACATGAGCCTTGGTGGTGGTGCTTCTCAAGCTGTAGATGATGCCGTTAAAGCGGCTGCTAGTGCTTGTCCTTTTGCACTTGCTGCGGGTAATGAATCAAACCATGCTAATAATAGCTCTCCAGCAAGAGTTAATGGCGGTAACATTTATACGGTTGCTTCTATGACTTCTTCTGACGGTTGGTCTTCTTTCTCTAACTATGGCCAGCCTCCAGTAGACTATATTGCTCCTGGTTCTAGCGTAAAATCTACTTGGAAATCTGGTGGTTATAACACTATCAGCGGTACTTCTATGGCTTCTCCTCACGTTTGTGGTATCCTTTTATTAGGAAACATCGGCAATGGAGGTTCTGTTAGTGGTCCTGATGGCAACTACACTGTTGCTTCTAACTAATTTCTGCGTCTAATGTGTGTTGTTTTAGAATAATACAACACCGTTAAGATATATTCAGGCGGGCGAAAGCCCGCCTTTTTTCATTGAAACACCAAGGTAATGAAGAATGATTTGTCCTTGCCTTCAATCCTTTCTTACATAATGCTACGATAGCAGCCACTACGCCGCCTATGGCGTACCTAAATCTTCATTCTTAATCGTATTCTCGATATGCCAAACCGAAAATATCTCTTCTTCCTATCCTTTATAGAAGGCGGCTCCGTCATGGCTTGTGAGCTCATAGGCGCCAAATTGTTGGCTCCATATTTTGGAACATCCCTTTATGTATGGGCAGCAGCCTTGGCCGTTACCCTAGGTGGTTTAACAGTCGGTTATTTCTTGGGTGGACGACTATCGCGTAAATATGCAGGCGAAGTCCGTTTATTGTACCTAGTTCTGCTTGCAGCAGGCTTGCTACTTGTTGTCATGCCTTTTACTAGTGAAATCATCATGAAACAAGCAATAGGGCTATCTTTAGAGATGGGGACGGTCATTTCTCTATTGATTTTTATGCTCCCCCCACTTGCTTTCATGGGCATGGTCTCACCTATTTTGATTAATCTTTTGACGGATGAAGTACAAGGGGCAGGCAACAGCGCAGGCAATGTTTACGCCATTTCCACACTAGGCGGTATCCTTTTTACCTTTTTGATGGGCTTTTATGTCATTCCCAATTTTGGCCTTACCTCGCCTGCTATAGTCGTAGGCACTTTCCTAGCCATTTTTCCCATTGGCTCCTTGCTAAAAGGAAAAAATACTAAGGCGTCCTTGGGCATTATTGGTCTTTTACTTTTTTCCTACCTCAGCATTCAATCTGGTGAAAAATATAGCGAGGAATACAAAGTACTTTACAAATCCGAAGGTATCCTTGGCCAAGTAAAGGTTGTCGACCATCCTTCTTATGAACTAACCGAAGACGGACGCATGGGGCGAGCGCTTATCGTAAACAACACACTTCAAACTTACGTCGGCCTTGATCATCAACAACAATACAGTATTTGGGGCTGGTCCAATTATCTACCCTCGGCAGCTTCTGTCCTTCCAAAAGGGACGAATGCTCTTCTGCTTGGATTAGGTGGAGGTACTATCTTCAAACAATTTAATCGTTTGGGATTCAATGTGGAAGCGGTAGAAATAGACAAGCGTATTCGAGACGTTTCCATCCAATATTTTGGCCTAAATCCTGACGCTAGAGTTATCGTTGATGATGCTCGACATTACTTAAAAACAACAAATAAAAAATATGGCGCTATCGTTTATGATTGCTTTTTAGGGGAGTCGGTACCTGAACATCTCCTTACGCTAGAAGGTTTTGAAGATGCTAAAAATAAATTGACCACCGACGGAATGATTTTGATTAATTTTTATGGCTTTATCAAAGGTGATAGGGGGAAAGCTGCACGTTCTGTGTACAAAACACTCGAAGAGTCAGGTTTTTATACCGAAATTCTAGCTACTCCAGGAACGGAATATACTCGAAATCTCATTTTCGTAGCAAGCTTAAAAGAAAGGGATTTTTCAGAAGTAAACTACTCCGAACCCAACTACGATAGAATTGAGGATTTGTATGATCATTTTCTCGATCAACGTTTTATCAATACCAAAGATGCTTTTGTCCTTTCGGATCGCAAACCAAAACTAGCCAAACTTTATGCCCTAGCTTCAAGGGAATGGAAAAAAAGTTACAATACGTATTATCGCAAACATTTTATTAAGTAGTTTCTGAACGAAAAAGGTATTTTTTTGATGTTTTACCATTGCTAGTGGCTCTATCATTCTTTTTTATTCGATAGCCCCAAGAATTAAGTCTTTTTTGTCTTGTTCTTCTTGTTCGATATATTCTTTCGTTTTCTTGACTTCGTAGGTCAACATATTGATAATCAAAGTGATTTTATCAAAACTATTTTGAACAAGATTTAAAGAATTTTGGATTTTTTGACGGATAATCCAATCAGTAATCAAGCTTTCAACGAATTGGTCTAGGAAGTCCTTAATGGTTTCTACTTGCTGATGAAAATCTAAACCATGATGGTGTGAGATATCGTAAAGTTCGTCTTCAAAACGCCTTAAGTGTTTGTTGACCATAGAGATGTGCTTGTGGATACGGCCTGCTTCATTATTTCTTTTCTCAATCGTTCTATTGTTTTGTGCCCCCCATTCGTTTATTTTTCCTAGGCTAATTAAGGTTTTTTCAAGGAATGATTTCACTCGTTTTCCTTCACTTATTACTTGAAAAATCTCTTTGTTTTTTGCTTTATGGCTAGCAATACGTTGCTCAATATCAACTAATTGCTCTCCAATAGATGAATTTTCCGCCTTGAGTTCTGCTTCTTTTTGCTTTAATAACTCCATCAATTGCCTTTGCCTGCTAAAACCACCACTGTATAGTTTTTTCAACATTTCTCGCTCTTCTTCTATTGCTACCAGCCGCTCTACCGTTGCCTTATGCCTCATGAATACTTGCAGGTATTCTTGTCGTTCCTTTTCTAATTGTTGTTCTTTTTTACCTAAGATGAAATTAAAGATGGAATATAGGTTCAGATTTTCTAGTTTTTTTACATCTTCATCCTCTTTATTAAGCTGAATTTCAAGTTGTTTTAATTCTTGGTTTAAAACAACGACCACATCGTCGAGATGACTCAGGTGAATGCCGATTTTCTCACGCCGTTTGACCTCTTCGTAAAGTTCTTGAATTTGTTCATCCAGTTTTTTCATCATCTTACCCATATCATTTTATGTATCTCTCCGAGATCCCATGCTTAAAAGATGACACAAAAGTACTTATTTTGAAGGGAAAGAAGTGAAGTCGCTAGTTAAAAGTTATGTGTGATAGCTTGAGAGAGTTAGGCGTTGTCCGTTAGAGCGATTATATAGATGGTTCTACTTGTCTGTAACCTGAGTTCGATTAATCTTTAGAGCAGCAATTCTCGGTTTGAC
>JAHDHB010000374.1 GCA_020631545.1 Saprospiraceae bacterium
ACCAATGCTCAAAATAACGTCAGCATTAGTGAGGATCCTGCTTATACGCCTGATCCAAGTGCTGTTCTTGATATTCATTCCGATAGTAAAGGGATACTTATACCTCGCATGACGGAAGCTACCAGAAACTTAATCGCTTCACCCGCTCCAGGTTTATTAATTTACCAAACAGACGGTATAGTGGGCTTTTACTATTATACTGGATTGAGTTGGAATCCTGTAAATAGCCTTGATAATGATTGGACAGTATCAGGAACAATGGTTTATAATACTACCTCCTCTATTGGTATAGGAACGACATCACCTGCCGCCAAAACACATATCGACGGTACTGATAGCAAGCTATTAGTTGGGGCAAGCGGAGGCCTCTTGTCAAAATTGACCGTCAATGCCGAAACAGGCACAGAAATCGCCCGATTTCGCTCCAATGGTTCTACTAAAATGATTATTAATGAAAATGGAGCTGTGGGAGTAGGAACCGCCGTCCCTTCTGCCCAATTGGATGTTTCTGGAGATACCGAATTAAATGGTAGTCTAAAACTTGTAGATGGTAACCAAGCGTTGGGTCGAGTGCTCATTTCCGATGCCGAAGGCCTTGCTACTTGGCAAGATCTTGTTCATGCCGATGAAGACTGGACAGTCTCAGGAGCAAACCTTTACAGACCTTCTGGTGATGTAGGTATTGGTACAACCACACCTGGCGCAGCTCTTCATATCAAACAACTAGGTACAGCTATTGGTGATGGTCTCCGTTTGGAAACTTCTTTGGGAACAGCAGAGGATTGGTATTTTTTTATGGATGCAAATGATAATTACATTATTCGAAATGATGCTTCTAATTATTTAACCATGGAAAAAAATACGGGCAATGTAGCTATCGGAACGATCTTCGCTACTGGCCATCGACTTTCTGTAGATGGAAAAATAGCTGCTGAAGAAATTCTTATTGATAATTCAACTCTTTGGCCCGATTACGTATTTGCTGATGATTACGATTTATTGAGTATCGATGAATTTGCAGCAGCTATTGAAGAAAAGAAACATTTGCCAGGAGTGCCTTCTGCAGCAGAAGTAGAAGCGAACGGGATACAAATTGGAGATATGCAAAAACGAACCATCGAAAAAGTAGAGGAGTTGGCTCTTTACGTCATCGAACTACATCAACGGGTAAAAGCCTTGGAAGCGGAGAATGCTAGGTTAAAAAACAAAAAGCGTAATCGAAAGTAATGACCTAGCAATTCTCGGTTTGACATAAAAAACATGTTTTTAGTAACTAAGGAGTGCTTTCATGCCTATTTTGGGCAAAACTTGGTAGATTATTTTAACGAACCAAGGGGTTGAAACCCATTGCTATAGAACCTCGAAGGCTACCGCCTTCTCTTGCGAACACCCGAGAGCTTCCTATTGCTTTTGTCAAACCGAGAATTGCTGGTGACCTAGCGACCTCATACTTATTTGGAAAATTCTTCTGTAAAAACTGGTATACAGAAAGGTCTTTTTCAATTTTACGCTCCTAGGCTCTAGAAAAATCGTAGCTACTTTTTTAATGCTTTGTCATCTCCCTTCTTTTGTAGCATTTCTGCTCTAGCATAAAGTCCATAGATTCTACATTGCTCTTCGCTACGCTTCGTTCAACAAAGGTTGAAAGGCGGTTTTCAGCCTTTAGTATTGTGAGCAGTGTTTAATCGCTTTCATTTATTTTAATTACTAATTTACCCGATACACTTCTTTTTTCATAATGTTCGTGAGCGATTCTTATTTCATCTAAGGTGTAAATTGTATCAACAACTGTCCTTATTTGATTTGAACTAATCATTTTTGAAATTTCTGACAAGTCATTACTATTAGGTGTTACCCATGCAAAAGTTTTTTTCTTAATCTTTTTTCTTGTTCTTAACCAAGGGAGTATTGCTGCAAGTGGACTGGGAATGTTAGTAATGAACACACCTTTAGTTTTTAATAAATGTTTAGTTTTTTTATAGCTCGAATTAGAGATTACATCATATATTATATCAAATTTACCTTCAATTTCTTCTATTGATGTTTTCTTGTAATCATAGAATTCATCAACGCCTAAATCAAACATTAAGTTCCTATTTCGCTCTCCTGCAATTCCAATAGTTTTTGCTCCAAGTGCCTTTGCAATCTGTATTGCAAAAATGCCTACTCCTCCAGACGAACCATTTATCAATATTCGATTTCCTTCTTTGATTTTGACTTTATTTACTAATACTTGATACGCTGTTAAAGCACACAAAGGAATGGAGGCTGCTTCTTCGAAAGATAATTTTTTCGGTTTTAAGCATAATGTATTTTCTCTTGTACAAACAAATTCGGCATATGCTCCAGGTTTTGCAAATCCAAACCAAGATGGCTTTTCATTTGCATCAATCATTCCATAAACATGGTCACCAATTTGAAATTTAGTTACGTTTTTTCCGCATTTTACAATTATTCCAGAAACATCATTTCCTATAATCATAGGGAAATTATTTCCGAGAACTTGTTTTAATTCCCCTGTTCTAATTTTTATATCTAATGGATTTACACTTGTTGCCATAACTTTGACTAATACTTGATTTTCCTTTAATGCTGGCACAGGATAGTCCTTTTCAATTAAGAGTTCACTTGTATTTCCAAAATTATTGATTATAGCTGCTTTCATTTAAAATCTCTTATGTTAATTTTAATTTCTTTCGTCATTGCTCACAACATTTATGTACACCCCACCGGTAGCACAATACACCATAGCGTATATATCCCATTTACCTAAGTAAAAGTAATAAACTCCAATGAACTTTGCAACTGCGCCCATTTCCCCCTTAGCAATATGTGCAAAAAACCATTTATCTCCACTAAACTATGCCAAAAAAATACTCCAAATACAAGGTTCTAGAAGACGATCTTGCTCCCCCACACATTCCCCACTCAAAACACAACTAAACAACCGACAAAGCATCCGCTATTCTCCGATCATTAGCTAGTCGAGGAACTTTATTTTGGCCGCCTAGTTTTCCTTGGGACTTCATGTAGGTGCGGAAGGCATTTTTGGGCAGAGGTGTGATTTTTAAGGGTTGTAAGATCTTTCCATCAATGAGATCTTTGTAATAAATGTTTTGCCTTACCATCTCGGCATCTACTTTTTGGGCGAAAGCGGCTAAATCCTTAGGTCTTTTATCAAAGGCTATAAACCATTCATGATAAGGCGTTTCTCCATTCTCTGGATGGATTTGGGGGGCAACGGTAAATTCAACAATTTTAACATCTTCTTCCTTGGAGGCCCTCAGCAAAGCTTCTTCCACTTCTTTGCCAATGACGTGTTCTCCAAAAGCAGAAATGAAGTGCTTGGTACGCCCCGTTACGATTAATTTATAAGGCGTGGTAGAGACAAAACGCACGGTATCCCCAATGTTATACGCCCAAAGTCCTGCATTATTGCTCAGAATAATGGCATAATTGATACCCAATTCTACTTCGCCCAAGGATAAGCGGGTAGGATTTTCCTTAAAAATCTCATCAGCCGGAACAAATTCAAAGAAAATACCTGAATTCGCGTTGAGTAACAGGGATTCATCGTAACAATCATCTTGAAAAGCGATGAAGCCCTCAGAAGCAGGATAAGTTTCTAGGCTATCAATGGGTTTCCCTACCAATTCCTCCAATTTTGCACGATAAGGAGCCGAATTCACGCCACCATAGATGTACAAGGAGAAATTCGGGAAAATATCAGCGACACAACGCTTCCCCGTATAGTCCAACAAACGTTCATAATACATTTGTACCCAAGGCGGAATGCCGCTTATCATCCGCATGTCTTGGTGAGCCGTTTCTTCTACAATTTTATCCAACTTCGTCTCCCAATCTTCGATACAGTTTGTCGTATAAGAAGGCATCTGATTTCGTTTAATCCAAGCAGGTATCATATGATTAGAAATGCCTGATAATCTTCCAGTAAGGATGCCGTTGGTCTCCATCAATTCAGGGCTACCCGATAGGAAAATCATTTTACCATCCATAAACTGGCTTTGCCCTGTTTGAGCGATGTAATTAAAGACCATATTCCTAGCAGAACCGAAATGATTGGGGATACTTTCTTTGGTTAAAGGAATGTATTTCACTCCAGAAGTAGTCCCTGAAGTTTTAGCAAAATAACGCGGTTTTCCCTTCCAAAGTACATCACCTTTGCCTTGCTTGATTTGTTCGACATAGCCTCTTAAGCCTTCATAATCTCGTATAGGCACGCGCTTTTTAAAGTCCTCGTAGTTTTTTATTTCTTGAAATTGATGGTCTTTACCAAACGCGGTAGTTCGCGCCGTACCAATCAGTTGCTGGAAAATTTTATTTTGAGCACGCAAAGGATTAGCCGCCCATTTTTGAATCTGAGCCGCAGTTAGATGCCCGATAGGTTTAATGATAGTCGATGTAATTCCCATACCACAAAGATACGAATTCTATCGCTTGAAAAGATACTTTGAGAAAGGACAAAAGCGATAGCTATCGTAAATAGTGTCTGACCGAAATAAGGCGATAAGAGCAATGGTCTGACCTTGTCATCTAGACAGAGGGATGGTTTGGCCTGATGACTTGAGTAAACATTTTAGCCCCAAGTGGTTAGGAACAACTTCAAGCCATCAGGCCAAGGCTAAACGCTATATACCCGCCCGCATTGTCCAGATGGCGAAATCTCTGCATTTTCTCTACTACTTTATTTTTAAAGATCTACGAAACTACCTTACCCCTGAAATCCGTAGGAGCAAACCCTTGTGGTTGCCCTCTAAACACCTGTTTTTTATTAGCGAATATCCTCACAATTTCAGTTTTACAAGCGGCTGAGCATTATAATCTGAAGTTCAAACCGTCAAATCTTATAAGATTCTTGAAATTTGGAATTGGTAAGCGTAGCATAGGCTTCTAGTTTTCCATTTTTTGGTGAGAAATAGCTGAAGCTTAGGTGAAATTTATCGATTTTGGTCACGACGATTTTGCCGCCATTGGTACAGCGTTCAAAACCATAGGTAACGACTTCCGTGAAGACGGCTTTATTTTGTGTGGAACCTTCTAGCGTCCAAACACCCGAACACTCTAAGGTAGGATACCGAATTTCATAGTTCTTTCCATCTACAATTAACTCCATTGTCCAAGTCTGAGGGATATTGACTTGCAGTCCTACAGCACTCCATTCGCCCTCCATCCAAGCAGGATGCTCCGATTTCAGCCGTTCTTTCCACAAAGAACAAGCGGAAACTAAACATGCGCATAGCAAAAAAAGCATTACACTTTTTAAAGTATGTATATTGAATCTCGTCACAAATAAAATACTGAGGGTTCTAAAGTAATTAATTGTTCGAGCTAAAATACTAAATACTTTATAAAAAAAAGGAAGACTTTCACTTGAATTACAAGTAACCTCATAAAAAAAGAGAATTGGAAATAAAGAAATCATAATCCTTCTTTATTTTCAATTCTCTTCCAAAACATAAAAAAGTAAAAGCCCGTGTATTATTGGTTTTTTCTGATGTTTATTCGACTATTGCCCTAAATCGAAAGGATGCTTGTGGTGACCATCCCTTTAAAACTATCCAAAGTACCTACACGGAACTTTTACTCTTTGGTGCGATTTTGTATCATTATCTTAAAAAAAACAATGATTCGCTAAAGTTGTTGCTCGGTAGCCCTTTGCTACCTTCAAATGAACCCTTTTACTAAAATGCCAAATAACTTTTAAAAAATTATTTGTCTTCACATCTTGACCATAAACTTAATAAATAAATTGTAGCGAGTCAAGGAGTTGACTAACACTTTAGTGACATCTATTTTAAAACAATAATATTTCCTCAATAAAACCTAAAACCTCATATTAGCCTACAATTCAAACCATTACAAGACAGCAACAACAAAACAAACAACAATCACAAGTCAAAAAACGTTACAATAAAATCATTAATTTCATTCGTTTTTTCTGTTACAATAATGAAACATAAATTTTAAAAGCAGTTACAAATTAAATTTAATAATATCAATCAAGCTCGATATTTTTCGAAATATGGCACGATGTTTACTTCCTTATATGTACATAAACCACAACATGATCACAGCAACTGAATCTACTTTCGTTAATTCTTGCTTTGGGGAACAGCTAAGGCGAAAGGTAAATAGCGAATGTACAGCAGCGCTTTATGAAAAGCACGGGCATCTTGTCTACCAAAAATGCCTACAAATGACAAAGTCAGCAGAAGACGCTCATGATCTTAGCCAAGAAATCTGGCTAAAAGTCATGAATAATATTCATCGTTTTCGTAGTGAAGCAAAGTACTCTACCTGGCTGTATTCCATTACCTACAATCATTGTGTTGATTTTATCAGACGTCGAAATCGACGCCAAAAACTACACGACCACTACCAAACTGAAGCTTCTTATTTTGGTAGCGGTGAATTCCCTGAATTCGCAGATGGTAATGCGACTCATGCAGAAAGCGAAGCTTTATTGGATGGCGTTAAACAACTAACTTCCGACAAAAAACTCAACATCCTATGGTTTAAATATGCCCTAGGGATGTCGATCAAGGAAATTTCCAAAAAGTTGAGCATTTCTGATAGTGCAGTAAAAATGCGCCTAAAAAGAGCTCGCCAAACACTGAAAATGCAGGTAGAAGCTAATTTTGCGCTTAGCGTAAATTAATCGATGTACAAATTGCCTTAGCTTCTTGAGCCTACCTATAAAACCTGTACCTTGCACGGCTTCTTATACCATACTTTATAGACAAAATGCCTTTAGGATTTCATTTCCTAAAGGCATTTTTACTTGTAATAACTAGTGGTTCAACTCATAAGTAATGGATAGTTTAGGCGTAGTAATTTTTTTGTTAGACAAGGCGCGAAGAGGGAAAGTAGCCGTAGCTACCTGACGCAGTATAACGGAAAAATAACAAGCTTAAACGGTCTAGAACTTATGAGTTGAACCA
>JAHDHB010000375.1 GCA_020631545.1 Saprospiraceae bacterium
ATGGTTTAAAGAAAAGATTGAAGAAGTATTCCATAGTAAGTAATGGGGATCCTTCAAAAAAAAAAAGCCGTGTACAAACTACACAGCTTTTATCTTCTAGATTAAAATCAAAACATTTTCATGATCATTTAATTGTTGCAGGTTGGCTTTCAATCAATTTTTGAGGATCGATGACGTATCGTTCTTCGTTGTTGTAAGCAGCCGATACAATATCCGTGACGCTGTCGATAAATTCATTATAGGTATCCCCATCTAAATTCCCTCCCATCTTGATGAAATTCGAAGTGGCTTCTCCTGAGATGCCTACTAGATCCAGTTCGTAGACCACCGAACAATAACCAAAAGTTACACTTGCTGAAATTTGTTGAGGCGTATTCAGCTTTGCTTGTTTACTTTTTGTTGTGATTTTCATCATCATCCGAGCACCAATGCCGTATCTTGTCGTTTCATTTTTGCAGAAATGCTTGCCTGTTTGCAGGTATTCTACAAGCACGACCTTTTCTTTCTTCCCAATATTGACATGGCCAAATCCAAATAAACCTAAGCCAATTTGATTGTCCCTGTTGAAGTTATGAGTCCTTAGTCTAAGCCCCTCTGTTAGGTCATTGATGGAAGAAGGCCTAGTCGCTTGACAATCTGAATTAGAATTGGGTTTATGTGGGTTATTAGGATCAATCCTAAAGTAATTGGGATCATTCGCTTCACTTGATGCATCACCAAGTGTTTCATGATCTTGAACGGTTTCTCCACATCCCATGAAAAGGATGAAAGGTAGTATTAAGAATAAAAATCTCACAGTTTGGGTGGGTATTAATTGATTGAAAAATGTAACGTTGACTTTCGTCGACAAGTTGTTTTACTAGGCTAAAATTGATTTATTATCCAATCATGAATTTAATCATTTTTAACTTTGCACAAGGTCAACGTTTAGTGTCGATATGCGAGCGTAGTCCCTTAAATTTACCCAAATTTAATGAGATGACCAATTAAAAATTCAGTAAAAACATCTCTTCTATAGTGCAAAAAAAACGTCTTTGAATTAACGTTTATGTACTATTGCTTACGTGCTACCTAGTTTTGTCTCTTAAAACAAGCACGCTGCTCTTTTTATTTTTAAAGGCTAGTGCGATAGAATAAAATCGTGGAATTGATCTTTTCTCTTCAGAAAAACGCTTCAAAAAACTTCAATTTTCCATGCTCAATCCTCCCTGATATTCCTCCTCGGTGTCAATATCAAAAAATGCTCGTTTATTCTTAAGCGCAACCTCAAGAATACCGTTTTCATTTTCCTTCAAGATCGCTTTACAGCCATTTGGGGCAGGATGCATAAGAAGAGCATCTCGGAAATGAGCAGAAAAAATAACAGGATTTCCCCGCTTTTCGTCGACGGTAGGTACCACAATCCTAGCACCAAGGCTTGCTGTTTCCTTGAATTTTTTGAGCAAGAGTTGGTAATCTTCAACCGATAAAAACGGCATATCTCCCAAACATATCATAAAACCTTCTGTATCAGAAGTACAATTAAGGATGCCTGTTTGTATAGAGCTCGTCATACCTTTCGAGTAATAAGGATTTTTTACAAAACGTACTTTTTTTTCTGCTAAGGCCGCTGTAATCCTTTGTTCTTCAAAACCCGTTACCACAAGGATGTCTTGGAGAAATAGTTGTTCGAGCTTTTCTAGGATATGCAATACCATAGCTTGACCTTGGTAGGGGAGGAGTAGCTTGTTTTTTGCGCCCATGCGCGTTGAGGAGCCTGCGGCTAAGAGTATTGCTTTGATATTCACGGCATTTGATTTTTGTAGCATAAGCTTAAGGGCGAAACGAAGAGTTACAAAATTATTTTTTTATCATCATGAATTTAGCAACTACATTTTTTTTAGAAAACTTTAACATTTTATTGGAGGTTTGTGGATTTCTATAAAAACAATAGTCCCCCCAAAAAAAGTAGAAGTAAGATGTGGGGTTTAATACTTTGTTTTTTAGGGGATTATTTTGAAGAATAGAAATAAGTGTTTTTATATTGTATTTGATTAAAATAAATATTTAATAAAAATCAACAGATTTTGCAAAGAAATTGTCATCTATGCGTATAAAACCTAGAGGGAATAATGCTTAGACTCAAAAAGTCAATAAACTAACGTAAAAAACGATTATATTTGCAAAGGAGGTACTAGTGACATACTTAGAGGTTAGTTTTGTTGTACTAACTAAGGGTTTCCTACTAAGATATGGCCAGAAAGTGTAGTTCTAAAAGCATTTGTTCTTAAGATGTTGTTCAATATTGGAGCATATTATAGGGCGTTTCGGATTTGTTTAAGGCGTTTTAAATTGATGTGTTTGCCTCCACAAATGTTATCCTTAGGATAGGATTTTTTATGGTTTGTGATAAAAATATTTTATGGGGAAATCACCAAGAACACAAATCATCCTCCTTAATTTGTCATTCGTAATTTAGCCTTGGCTTTGCCAATTGAGGATTACGGTTCCTTAAAAGTTAACCTAAGCAATGAGACTGATAAAGTTATCACTAATAAGCATATTCCTAGTTCTATCTTATTTAAGGGTAGAAGCGCAAAATACATTGAAAAAGGAGATCAATTCTTTTACGGAAGAAACACATGGAACTGTAAGTTTACATAGGTCGACTCGAACCCCCAATTTTATTCGAATTCCTAGGGAGGAAGCTTTGAATTTGGATGGCGTAACCCTTGAACAAAAAGCGCATTCCTTTCTTCAAACTCATGGGAAACTTTGGGGCGTACAAAATTCTACAGAGGAATTAATTTTTAAGGAGGAAAAAACGGATCATATAGGTCACCATCGCTTAGTCCTTGTACAAAATTATCAAGGAATCCCAATCTACGATGGCCGATT
This sequence comes from Saprospiraceae bacterium, assembly GCA_020631545.1. Lineage (GTDB taxonomy): Bacteria > Bacteroidota > Bacteroidia > Chitinophagales > Saprospiraceae > JAHDHB01. The sequence continues at coordinate 2,878 of JAHDHB010000375.1, forward strand.
ACAATTTCATTTCAATGCCCAAAAAGAATTAACAGCCGTCAACGGCCATTTCATTCCCTCCATAAAAATTAATCCCAATCCTTCTTTTACGGCAACAAAAGCAAGCGGATTAGCTATCGCTCACGTCATCAACCAACAGGAAAATTATACAGGAAAACCATTAATAGCGAGGAAAATAACACCTTATATTTTTCAAAAAGGCCTAGTGCAAGGTATAGAAGGAGCACACCATTTGGTGTATGAAGTAGAAGTAGCGAATGAGGGAAATATCCGAGAATTTGTTTTTATCGATGCCCATAAGGGGATTCTAGTAGACCAATTTACAGGTAATCACAGCGCTCTTTTTCGCAGAGTCTATGAAGAAAATACTTCCGTACAAGTTTGGCAGGAAGGAGATGGATTTCCAGGGACTTTGGATCAATGGCAACAAAATGAGGTCATAACGGCAGAAGATGTTTACTATTTTTTCTTACATGCTTTTGGCTTTGATTCTTATGATGATGCAGGCGCTGAAATGAGAACGATCAACAATGATCCAACTATCCTCTGCCCAAATGCGAATTGGAATGGTTCGACAGCCAATTTTTGTTCGGGTACGGCAGCAGACGATATTATTGCGCATGAGTGGAGCCATGCCTACGTAGAGTATACCGCAAATTTGATATATCAATGGCAATCCGGCGCACTTAATGAATCTTATGCAGATATTTGGGGGGAAACGATTGATTTGATAAATGGTTATGAAGATGCTGGAGAGGATTTTTCCTTACGCACTGCTTGCAATAGCTCGGATAGGTGGAGAATGGGGGAAGATGCCCCCTTGTTGTCGGGGCCTATTCGGGATCTGTGGAGTCCTACTTGTGATGGAGATCCGGGGAAAGTTTCCGATACGGATTATTGGTGTAGTCAATTGGATAATGGTGGCGTTCATGTCAATTCTGGTATAAATAATCATCTTTATGCCTTATTAGTAGATGGAGGTACATATAATGGCTACACGATTGATGCTTTGGGGATGGAAAAAGCGGCTCATATCTTTTGGCGCGCTCAAAGCATTTATCTAACGCCTACAAGCGACTTTAACGTACAAGCAGATGCATTAGAAGCGGCTTGTGCAGATTTGGTCGGTTTTACTCCAAATTTATTAACAACCGAAGCTACTCCAGCAGGCACTTCTGGAAAAGCAATTACGACAACAGATTGCCAAGAGGTCGCGGAAGCGATTTTGGCTGTAGAACTGAGAACGGATCCTTCTTGTATCTTTTTACCTTTATTTGATCCCGTATCCCCTTTATGTCAAGGCGCTGACGCTGCAAATGCCATCTTTTTCGAGGATTTTGAAACGGGGGCAAGTGCTTGGGTAGCTACGGAAGTTCCTACAAATCCAGCTTCTTGGGATACTCGAAATTGGCAATTGACGTCTTCCTTGCCTAATGGTCGGACAGGTACAGGTTTTTATGGTCCTGACCCCATCATAGGAGATTGTACAACAGATTTAAACAATGGGATCATTCGCCTAGAAAGTCCCTTAATTACGATCCCTTCCACTACTTCTGGGAGCATTAGTTTGGCTTTCGATCATTATGTGTCGATGGAAAACGAGTGGGATGGAGGGCAAGTTTATTATAGCTTAAATGGAGGCACTTGGACTTTATTGCCTAGTACGGCCTTCAAAGAAAATGCTTATAACGACCAACTTAATACGGTAGGCCAAGGCAATGACAATCCTGTAGCAGGACAAGATGCTTTTACGGGAGCTGATGGCGGCTCGCTTTCATGTGTTTGGGGGCAAAGCCAAGTCAATTTATCCTCTATTGGTGTTGTCGCCAATTCGACGCTCCAATTGCGGTGGGAAGTAAGTACAGACGGCTGTAATGGTTGGGATGGCTGGTACTTGGATGATGTTCGAGTATACACTTGCGTTATTCCTGCTGTTTCTTTTACCACGGAATCGTCTACCATCAATGAAAGTGATGCCGTGATAGACAATGCTTGTTTAGATTATATTCAAGTGAAAGTAACTCTTCAAATAGAAGATACGCCTTCTCAGCCTGTAACGGTGACACTGAATCCTGCTACAGGTTCCGCTTTGCAAGGGACAAGCTCCGATTTTTCTATCACGCCTAATACTGTGACCTTAGATGCGGCAAATTTAACACAAGATATTATTGTAAGGGTTTACGACGATGCTATTTTTGAGGGCAATGAGACGGCTGTTTTATCTTATACCTTAAACGCGAATGGAGGAAATGCTATCGCTAGCGTCAACAATCAAAATCATACGATTACGATCATAGATGATGACTTTGCTCCTACTAGCCGTCCGACGGTTTTATTGAGTGAGGATTTTGAAGGTGGTTTAGGAGCTTTTACTTCTACAACTACTGGAACGGTAGGGTTTAAGCCAGGCACGACCGCTATCGCTTCTAGCACCTATTGGTTCATCGAAAACACGAACACCGGCCAATTTGCCTACGTGAATGATGATGATTGTAATTGTGATATGTCAGAAGTCCGCTTGATTTCACCTTCTTTTAGTCTAGTTGGTGCTGATGGAGCAACCTTGACCTTTGATCATGCCTTCTCAGATCAAGGAGAAACGTTTGACGTTCTGGTTTCTATAGATGGAGGGACGACGTGGAGCCCTTCTATTCAAAATATTACCAATACGAGTACAGTCGTTACGCCAGGGACTTATTCTACTCCTTGGGTAAATGGAGTAGTCGTTGATTTATCAGCTTATTTGAACAAACCTGATGTTCGGGTTGCCTTTGAGTATAATGATGGAAATGCTTGGAAATATGGTGCTACCGTAGATAATGTCAGTGTTATTATTGCACAACCCGTGAGCATTCAGACGGTCGTGAATACCGCCACACCTCAAGACCAATTCCTAGGAGCCAATGAAACCATCTCTTTTTATGATCCTACCACAGGCGATATCATGATGGATATTGAAAATTTATCCAGTTTCGATTATGGTTGCACCTCGGTATCCGTTACACGAGCAGGTACAGCAGCGGCAGAAGCCTGGAATCCTATGGTTAGCAACTATATTGCTTCTAAAACGTTTAGAGTGTCGCCTTCGAATAATAATCCTGCTGGTAGCTATCAAATTACCTTATATTATACAGATGCTGAAATTGCTGGATGGGAAGGCGTTACAGGACGAAACCGCTCAGAGTTAGTCCTAGTAAAAACAGGACAAAATTTGACAAACCCACAAGCCTCAGATACTCGTGAGGAGGCCAATGCGACTCAAGGAACGCTTGGCGTCAACTATACCTATTCTGCGATTTTCAATACGGGCTTCTCCGATTTCGGTGTTGGACCTACGGAATCTATCTTACCTGTAGAACTGGTTGGATTTACAGGCCGTTATACAGCATCAGGGATATTCCTCAATTGGCAAACAGCTTCTGAAATCAATAGTGATCGATTTGAATTGGAGCGTTCTGAAAACGGTATAGATTTTAGCAAAATTACCACCACTAGAGCCGCAGGAAATAGCGCTACACCAAGGTTTTATGAATACCTAGATCAAGCCCACTTCCTAGGCGAAAATTATTATCGCTTGAAAGCTATAGATTTAGACGGCTCCTTTATCTACAGTGAAGTCATTCTTATTAATGCCACTTTACCTAGTAATTACTTTGCTGTTCATCCAAATCCAGCTATTTCGATGACAAAGATTAAGTTGGGTAGTGCCTTTACAGAGCAAGTTAGACTTAATGTCTACGATATTCTTGGCAAGAAACTATATACAGAATCTCTTGACCTTGTTCCTGGAATTAATTCTTTTGAACTGGATGTTCAAAATTGGTCGGGGGGGATTTATTTACTAGAAATTGTAGAAAGCCGTCTGCAACGTCCAGCTATACGAATGATGAAGGAAAATTAATTTATCCACGATAATTTTTTGCGGGATTTTATGTACGTATAAACTGTCCAGTATTTCTGAGCAGAACCACTAGTGATTTCATCCTTATTCACGATTTTAAAAACTGTGGCTACAAAAGCCTAAAATTTCAGGCGATTGGCTAGCCGCAAAAAACTCGACGTGGTACGTTTGAGG
>JAHDHB010000376.1 GCA_020631545.1 Saprospiraceae bacterium
CTGCAATGTCTTTCATCAGTGCCTCTAGTTCATTTAAGCAAACTGCTCCTGTAATTCCTTCAGTTTTAGCCGATATTTGCCCTTCGTTGTCGATGGTGACAATTATGCGTTTTTCCATAAGTTTATTGGTTTTTAATACAAATAGTACGAATATTCAACCGCTCTTTTTCCGTTACTGCTTCAGCGTATTCCTCCCAAAAATCTATAGTCAAGTATCGATTTTTCTGGTAGGTAAATAATTCTCCTACAGTCGGCAATTCTTCATTAGGGATTTCTTGTGGTTTCAAAAATTCAATACCTTGATTTTCATTAGAAACAACTTTCTTCTTTCCCCTTTTCTGCATTCTTGCTAAGGGGCTTATTTTTTTGTTGGTCTTTTTGTCATAAACAAATTCTTTTTCTGTCTCCAATTTTTTACGTTTAATTTTGTCAGCAAAATTGCTAATTTGCTTATCAATTTCTTTAAACTTTCCTTGAAACTGACGCTCCAAGACCTTAGGCATATCATCAATCTTAACAGCCTCGCTATTAAGCATTTCAATATGTTTTACGACTAGAGCGTTTTTCTTAAATTGCTTTCGATTCTTCTTCACTTCGCCCTTCTTTAAAGAGATTGTTGAACGAATTTTTGACCAATTTTCCGTCGTAAAAGCAAACTTAAGCTGTTGATTAAAAACCGTATATTCTTCTTTAATTTTGTATTCTTCTTTCGCAGAAATACCAAAATATTCCAGTAAAAAAGCTGTTTGTTTTTCGGCTTGTTCCGTCCTTAATTGTGCTCGCTCAACCACCTGTTGTTCTTCCAAAGCAATTCGTTTATTCTTTAGCTCACTTTCTTCCTTTTCAAGCACTTTAAGTTCCTCCTTTGCGCGACTTATCTGGTCATGATGATCCGCTTTTGCTTTGGCTTCGGCTAACTCATCATTTAATTCGATGGTCTCCTCATTTATCTCCGTTACAATTTTATTAATTGCTGCATAAAGCTGTTTCCCATCTCTAATCGTAAGGACTTTAGCCGTACTAAGTGTTTCAATTTTTCGTTTAAGTTCCGCATATTTAGTATTTTTACCTAAGCGAAAACTCCCTAGAAAACTTTTGAGTCGATCACCTATAGTTTTTTGTTTATCATTAAGTTGAGCGACAGCAAACTTAAGCTCTTCTATCTTTCCCTTACCATTGTTTTCAATTTTCTTCCAATCGGCATAAAGTCGATCTGGGGTAGCACCATTTGGCAAGACGATAGGATGTAATTCCAAATCATAATCGACACGACACGCTAACAGTTCTTTCTCTTCCAAATAGTTTTCCCAAATAGGATTTTCCAAATCACCTAGAGACACCTCAGGAATAATTTGGGTAAGACGCTCATTGCGAACAACCGTGTTCTTTGATTTCAATTTGGTTAAAGTATAGAAACTTTCTCCTTCTAATTCGGTATAAGTTTTTAAGCTAGAAAATTTATATTCAGCTTGATCCTTAATTTGATTTTTATACTTGTAAAGTTCCGTTGACTGTAGCTTATTCAAGCGAATAAGGTAAGGATAGTCCTTTGAAATCGCATCTTTTGAAGGAAATAACCAAGCTTCTGACTGACTAACTACTGCAAATTGAGCCTTAGGAATAAAATCTTGAGCAAAAGCTAGTACTTCACTACCATCTTGGGTTAAGTCTATGACAAAGCTATCTTCATTCCCCAAATAGGAAGTAATAACACTCTTGTTCTTTCCTTGTTGATAGGGGGATTTCGAATTTAGGTTCGATAGGACCCACTCACTACTACCATTATAAATCGTGTCTAACAATTCAGGTAAATGATGTGCCTTCGTAAGCGGAATATCACCATAAGGAGATTCTTCTGCTTTTGGTGGATGGGCTAATTGATTTTCATGTAGGATCTGATGTGGTGCACGATTCCAAAACCAATGACAAAAAAGCTGGTAGAACTCATTGATTTGCAATTCATCCATTTCAAAAACCATATTTTCATAAATGAAGGTATCCTTGCGAAAACTATCATTGAGAAAGGCACCTTTCGATTGATTTGTAGGATCAGAAAGTATAAAACTTCCTTGAAAATCAAATCCTGTTTTGATAAAAACTTTTCCTGCCAAAGGTTTTAACTGCCTTGCCTCACCTACTAGGACATAAACACGAACACCTTCATTACAAGCCGCTAATAAGGCTTTTATCAGTTCTCTATGTTCTAAGATTGGTGTAGCAATAATAAGCACTTGCGAAGCCTCTTGTATAGTCTTTAAAAACAATTTTTCTTTCTCCTTTTCTTCACTAAGAAAGTGTTGAAACGATAGATTTCTGCCCGTTTTGGGAGATTGTTTAATCCAGATATTTGCTATCGTTTTTTGAGAATAATCTTTAGTTAGTCGGTGATTTTTGAAGGAAATTCGTGTCTTATTCATGATGTGATCGTTTGAGATTGAACTTGTTGTTGAATGAGTCGTTTGAAATTGGGGGTTAACAACCGTTTAGTGGTTTTGACAAAAGTTACGCCTTGTCTGCAAATCCCTTCAGTCATTTCATTGAATTGGCTATTAGGAAATTTCAAATAGTCAATGGAGCGGGTAATTTGCCAAACAATCCATTCCTCTTTTTCAGTGATAAAAATCAGAAATCGGTCATGGTCTTGACTTCGCTTATCCAATGGAAAAACGTTTATATCGGAGATAGTAGCTTTATAATTCGAAATAGAATCCGATAGGACAAAAAGGTTTATAGGACAAGCATTTGCATTTTGTCGAATGGCCGTCATAAACATCTCAAAACTCCTTTTTTGTAAAGTGGTTTTAACATATCGATCAGCAAAAACAATTTGTGAAATACGTGCTTTAGGGACTAATTCCTTCGCTAAGTCATCGAATTTATAACGCACCGTAGGGACGAGTTCATAAATGTTAGTTTCCTTACTTGCTTTCGCAAAGGGATTTAAGTCACAAGGGGTCGCAAGATTCCAGAAAGAAGCATTTTTGTTTCGTTTCGTAACTGCTTGCGTCAAGACCTTATCTATGGTCGGAGTCTTTAGTTGAAAATAGCTTAGCGGTTCCATCTTAGAAAGCTGTTGCCCCATCTGTAAGAATTCATTTTCCATGCAAAATCCTTGTTCCAATCGACGACCGATAAGGCGTAACAGCCATTTGTCCGCTACTAGTTTCGTTTTGGGCATTACAGGCACATCACTAAGAACCACTTCGCTAAAATCGCCATAATCCGAATCCGTTACTTCTAGTCGATGACTTTTCCTAATAAAATGTTGTAAAGTTTCGTTGTTGATACCTTCTAAATCAATGGCTAATCGACCATGTTTCCCTTGCCACGCAGGTACTATTTCTAGTAGTAATTTTTCTAAAGTTAATTTCCCATATGGTGAACGAATCGGCTGACTAATCACGATAGATTGCTTCCCCTCTTTTAACAATCCATCAAATTTTAAAGCAGCAGTTTCATTGTCTTCCCAGTCCCATCGAATGACGATAAAATCATTACACTTTAATTCATTGCCAGCAGGTTTATTCTTTAAACCAAAATCTTTTAATTCAATAGTTTCTAACTTTTTATCATCTTGTTTTAAAATAAAAGTTTTAAACTTTTTACCAATAAAGTTGGGAAGACTCAAAGGCTTCAATTCGTTATTCCTTTGTACTCCTTCTCGCTTCAGGGCTAAGACATAGTTTCCGACCAAGGGATCATCTTGAAGTGTCCACATACAATATTTCCCAGATTCAGGCGTAGCCAGTTTCCCCGTACTGACCACATTTTGCCCTTTGATGGTCAAGTTTTTATTGTTATCTAGCAAGTGAATTTGCTGCAAATAGGCTTGAATTTTTGGGTGCTGTCCATCCTCTCGTTGTAGATGTTTTTCCAGATAATCTTTGATATCGCTCCTATCTTGAGAAACGTTCAAGCTAGCATAAAAAACAAGTTTATAAACAGGAAGTGTTCTTTGCAGTTTTGCTTTCATGAGTACTTAATTTTTTCAGTTTTTCGAGCAAGTTCTTGAAGCTCGTAAGAATGATGATGTTTTCTATTTCCAGGAGCATTACTAAAAAAGTCGTAATTTCCTACGATAACTAATTGAAATCGTGCACGAGTGATGGCTACATTTAAACGATTCGGACTGTCCATAAAGCCAACTCGGTGATTTTGAACCATAGACAGGAAAACGATATCGGCCTCTTGCCCTTGAAATTTATCAACCGTATTCAACTTCACATAAATGTTATTCGCGTGTGCCTTATTTTTATAAAAACGATTGCCTTTGAAGTTATTTTCATAGCCTAGTAATACGGAAAGCGCCTCACGAAGTATTCGTTCTTGACCACGATAAAAACTAAGTACAGCAATCTCATATTTTCCATCCTTTCGGTTAGGATTTGGGGCAAACTTCGCCCATTCCATAAAGCATCTTATTTCTTTGATAATCTGCTTCGTTTCTTGTTCGTTTTTATTTTGTCGGATATGTTTGCATCGTACATCTAACCACATGCTTTTTCTAGCGTAGCGCCTATAGTCCCAACTTCTTGATTCACCTATACCAGGATTATCTTGTAAAGCCTTATTATCATAAAACATCCTCCTCGGAAACCGAGAAATATCAGGGTGCATTCTATGCTGATAACTTAAGGTAACATGCCTGATTTTCAAATCGTTCTTAGGAAGTCCTTCTGTTAAAGTAGTTCGTTCTCCTTTGTGGATTCCTCTTCGTTTTATACCTTGCTGTATACCTTCTAAGATAGAGGGTAAAGCAATGGTTTCGATTAAAGCCACCGCAGGGTTTATATTCGGTGCTTTAGGAAATAAGGCACGAATTTGATGATTAAGACTCTTGATTGTACGGTTGTTTTCCTGCCTCTTTAATTGCCCTAATTCAAACTTTCGAATCAAGCGCCAGCCTAGCTCGTCCGCCCAGTTTTTTTCGGAAAAATATTCATTTAAATGCTCAACAATACCTAGTCCTCCCTCTATTTCGAGATTGCCTCTTGGCTTCATCCTAAAATCCGATTTTGTTGAAGAAAGCTGCTCCCAGTAATTAAATTGAAAAGCATGTTGGCTTTTCTCCCATTGTTTATCCCCAATTACAATAAAGTTGGAAGGAAGCAACGAGCTGTATTTCTCATAAATACCATCTTCAATAAATAGCATATCATAACCAGCCAGTTGAATGGCCTTTTGTTGAAGTGATTTCGATGAAATAAACCCTCTTTGTTTTTCATGCCCAATGAAGGCTATATCTTTGATATACAAATTTTTATTCTTCTCTCTCCGATGTAAGTATTCATCATGCAAGTATCGTAAAACCTTATCTTTCACCTTTACAATAAGTCGATTATCATAGGGATAAAGCTTGTGCCATATCAAGCAGGCTTGCTGCAAAGAATGGCTTAATTCCTTCTGTCGAGTATGTTCTAGTTTAGTCAAATTACTAATAACAGGCTCACGATCTGTATAAGGAGAAAGCTGCTTAATATCCCCAACCAAAATCCATTTTTTTGCATAAATGGCAGGCACTAAAAATTCTTGAAAAGTAGTTTTACTTACTTCATCAATGATCAAATAATCGTAAAACGGTTGGATAGGTTTTAAACGATGCTCACTACGTCCCGAAGAATTTCTAGGCGCAGAGAACCAAGGATGTTTCAGAATACCGATGGTAGTACCACATACTAAGTTAGCTGCATCAATCAAAAGGTTATCAGATATTTCTGAATTATCCTCACACACTTTTTGGTATTGAAATTCACGAATATCTTCTTGAATTCTTGCGGCGTCTCCAATTCGTATGGGTAAAATATGCTCTAGCAAATGCTCATTTTTGAGTCGCTCCAGCACATTGTCAATAGCTACATGGGTAGAACCGCAAAACAACACTTTTTTACCTCGTTTTGCCAATTGGCAAATTAATTCCAAAATAGCCGTTGTTTTTCCTGAACCAGGAGGACCTTCTAAAATCGCGAAATCAGGACTTCCCATTGCTTTTTGGACAAATTCACGCTGCTGATCATTTCCCATTCTATTTCGATCCTTCAGCACTTGCCATTCTTCCTCCTCAATAGGTTCTTGTTCAAAATGAGGCCATTTTACTTGTTCAATTGGCCTAAAAAGATTGATTATTGGCAATAAATGAGCAAGGGGGTTATCCAGTAATTCATAAATTGCCTCACGTTGTTTCTTTATTTGATACGCATTAATTCGAATTTTTAAAAACTTATCTTGCTTAGGATTGAGCATTAGAGGGCGGCCTCGTTTTGCTCGATCAATTAAGATTATTTTTTTCTCCTCATAATTTCTTTGCCTCGGATGAACAGATAATTTTCCTAGTACTTTTTTTCGATTACTATCCAAAATTTCTACCTCAATATCATCGTCAAAAAAATATTCTAATTTAGAACGTGCTCCAAAAACCTCATTCTTATCATCTTCCTCATTATCCAGCAATTGTACCCAATATTGACCAAGATTATTCCCTTGTTTACTAGGCAGTTCTACCCGACATTGAATCCCCAAACTAGATGTAAGAATATCCTTGTTTTTTAGCACATCATTTTCATTGATGCTGTATTCCAATCTATTAGAATTGGTAGATTTTAATTCCGACTTGGATTGAAGATCAAAACTTCCAATAGTTTCAGGTTTCCAATAATTGGACAACTTGTTTGCTGCTATTTCCTTGGGAAGTTGCTTAGAGGTTGCAATTAGGATTTTTCCTTTCGAATTAAAATAAGGCAACTCAATAGCGTCTAACACTTTTAAATCTACTTCGTTTTGAAAGCTTTTCGCATAGTAATACTTCCCATTTACGAGGACATCCTTAGTGTTATCTATTTTAGTATGAAGCAACAGATGCTCACCATTTTTTTCGAAGTCAATAGCTGCTTCGTTTTGCTCGATGCTTTCAATTTCATCAACAGCAATCCAAGCAGGTGAGGACT
>JAHDHB010000377.1 GCA_020631545.1 Saprospiraceae bacterium
AGGATAACTTTTCCTAGGGCGATTTAGTTCCTAAGTTTTTTACTTTTTTTCAAAAAAAAACAATACGCACTGATTTACAAACACTTGACAGGATAAAAAAATTATTTTTTTTTCGCTCCTAACTTATTTAGTATCTGAACGAAAAAGGCATTTTTATTGATGTTTTTGCCATCGCTAGTCATCGGTTGAAGGCAAAACGCAATATCTTTCCCGCATTCAACGGATGACACTTGACTCCTTTTTCCCACAATGTTCGTTTTTGGTCAAACACTAATTACAAGGGATCTTTTTGGTGAAAGTAAGCCCCTCAGCCTCCAAGAAAGAATGCTCCCCTTTCTACTTGTAGTATTCCCATTATGCAACACTAGGCAATAATAATCAATATTTTTGATGGTTTAACCATTCTTATGGGATAAATTTCAATTTTCAATAAGAAAACGCTGATTCGGCCTAATTATAGACGACTTCACAGAACAATTTAGCAAATGCTAAATACAACAACAAACAAAAGTTCCATAAATCCACACACTATTTCCCGTTCCCAACCTTAATAATTAGATTTTATTTGTCCATTTCTAACTAATAAATGACAAAAACATGGCAATATTCCAATTTTTTTTTGTTTTATTCCGCGCCCAAAAAATTCAAATTGGTCTTTTTGTGTCCTCTACACTAAAACAGATCTTAAAAAAGATAGCACTCTATAAAGAACTAATAATTAAGTAAAATAAAAACTAAATTCTACTAATTTTTACTTTCCCACACCTATAAGGAACTAAAATCGCTCCTAAAAACTAGTATCTCCGAACAGTTCATTTGCCCTAAGTCGTGGTTTGCATTGTTATATTATCTGCAATATATTTGTAGTATCAGAACAAAGGGATACAAGGCATCTCATTAAATGTTCTAATAAAATCAACAATACAAATGCCGCGAGGTAAGTTACTTAGTAAAGTTACCTTATACGAACTCACAGACAAAAGGCATTAAGAATATAATTTGTATTCGTTGAAGAAATGGGTTCTAATTATTACAAAAGTTGGGTTTACCCAACGGGAAACCCAACTTTTTGTAATGAATAAGAATTTCTCTAACCAACAGACGAGTTGGTTTTAAAAAGAAGCTTTTGGGTTTTTATGCAGTGGTGGGGGTGTTTAGTGTTACTTGACATAGAGTCTTTCAAGCAAGATTCTGTCCCCCACTCTCGCTTTTTCACCCGCAAAAATATTGATATCCCTAGGTTTACCTACGGTATCTAAACGATTTAGGTGTTTTTCATATTTTCGCGAATGATTTATTTTTCTGCTTTTTATTTGGACAGGTAAAAGTGGAATTTCACGAGGTAAATTAGGTGTACCTCTTTAAATCATTCAATTATTTTGCGTAATTATTTTTATTTGGGTAGGATAGTGGTGGTGATGTGGCCTTTGGTCATTCGCTGCCACTTATTCTTTTTTAGCCCCTTCGTACTTGTACACTTCCCTCTTCATTTCTAGCCATTCAGGTAAATTCTCCTTTTCACTTCCTTCATCTCTATAAAAAATAAGTATCTTTACGAGCATGGAAATGCCTAATTATACAAGAGAAGAAGAACGCCTACATGTCATCACGCACGGTATCGGCTTAATTATCAGCCTATTGGGATTGGTACTTTTGATACAACAAGCCTCTATTTTCAACGATACTGTAATGCTATTCAGTTTTATTGTATTTGGTAGTTCTCTTATTCTTTGTTTTTTGACGTCCACTTTATATCATTGGGTGGAGGATTATTCTTTCAAAAAGCCACTTCGAATACTCGATCACTTCGCTATTTATTTTCTAATTGCAGGCACGTATACGCCTTTTTTGCTTAATAATATGCCCAGAAGTTGGGGGTTATATGTTTTTGGAGGTATCTGGTTTCTAGCCTTTGCCGGTATGGTCTTTAAGTTTTTGATCAGAAACAAACTACAAAGCTATGAGCGTATAGATGCTAGTCTATATGTTCTCTTAGGCACGCTTTCCTTGCTCCTTCTCAAGCCTATTTTTACTTATATTCCCTTAGCGGGCATTGGTTTACTAATCCTTGGCGGCCTAGCCTACCTTGTTGGTGTTTATTATTATGTCAACAAGCAGATCAACTACAATCATGTTATTTGGCATTTGTTTGTTATTTTGGGTTCTGGGGCTCATTTCTTCGCTGTTTTATGCTATGCTACGCCTTTAGAAGGTTGATATTGTTAGTGCTGGGGCTTCGTGCTATTTCTGCTCATATTTCAGGCATTCGTTTAGTCCTGCACTCCCACCAATCATCCATCGAAAAGCTCCATTCAACTACTCCCCCCTACCGTTTATACAACGCCCTTTTGAGCGCAAGGAAAAAAGCTAGATATTGAAGATAGAAAACGCATCCAATGTTGTTGAGTCAAGTAAAAAATGTCGATTTCTTGTGACTTTTTTGACTAGACTCGACGCTCGGCTAGAACCAAGGTTTCGGCACAAGATATTCTCATCAATTTAGAGTTTTGTCGAGCAGTATTTGATAAATGGATCCCTATGACAGGCACTTGCCGATCTACATGATAATTGTGGGTCGGCATTTTTTATGTTCTAGCTTTTTCTAAACATAAAAGTCGAGCCAATATACTTGACTCGACTTCTAAAATAAACTTGACTAAAGATTTGAGGCCACTCCAGAAAGGTACTTCTGCAACATACGATATAAGAAGTATGATGTTTATTAATTGCTAGCAAATAATAATTTACGCCATGAGGAGTTCATTCATCTTACATCATAAATCGTATTTTTTTATAAATTCCAACTTTTCGGAGCAGCCTCATATTTTGTAACTACTTAACAAAAATAGTATTCCCGCTAGTTCGACCAGAAGGGTATTGAATATTCAGAAAATAAGCCCCAGACGGTAATTCAGGTAAATCCATCTTCACCCTGTTCAAACCTTTCAGCATGGAGACTTCCTTCGATAAAACATTCTTACCCAAGCTATTCAGTAAGTTCAGCTTTACGCTTCCTGCCTCTGTTACAGCCAAATCCACATAAAGTTCCTCTTCCGTTGGATTTGGAAAAATACGCTCGGAATTCCCTAGTAGATCAATATGACGTGTTGTTTCACTTTTGAAATTGCCATTGTTGATGATATTCACCGAATAATCTTCGACTTCACCGAATCCAAAAGGGCTACAGAAAGAATCAATTGGATTATCACTCATCAAGATGCGCATTCTAGTACGGCCATTTAGGGCATTGTTGGGCACTTGTACATTTCCTGAGACTGAGCCGCTATTAATGCCTGTCATGACCAATTCACTAGGTTCATTGAAAATGCCGTCTTGGTTAAAATCGATGAAGACGTAGAAGTAATCCGTGAAGTTCGTATTGGAATAGGCTGGGGAAATCGACATTGGGTAGCTATTCCCCGCTATTAAATCCGTGGAAATATTGGTAAAATTGCTGTAAGCTTTACTCCCACTATAATGGTTTAGTGTATTCAAGGATACACTTGCAATCCATTCATAATCTGGATTTTGGCCATAAACGTAGCAATAAGTATTATCGCATTCCGCTACTGTAATTTGGAAAGAACAAGTTTCCGAGACACCATCTTCTCCTGATACCACATAGGTGACCGTCTCCGAAGTACCACCAAGTAGGAAGCTACCATTTTGAGGGCCAGCGATTTGTTGTACATCTGGCTCACAAGGAACTTCCATAACAAATTCCTTCAACTGGGAATTCCCCCAAAGCATCCATTCTCCTGTTTGACCATCTATGGTTGAATGGCCAATAGTAATGTCCGAACTACTTGGCGGGATACCATACGTCCAATTGGTGTAGGTCAAAGGTTGGCCGTTTACCCAATCCAAATCACCATCACCGTCTACATCATCGAGACCAATCCAAGAATACCAACCACCTAGGATGTTGGTAATGAAGTCATTTTCTCCTTGATCATTGATAACTAGAAGGTGACCACCGTTGGCATTGGCAATGCTATTGGCATCATCCCAAGTTACCTCAAGGTATGGGCCTGAGGAGCAGTAATAACGGTGTCCATTATATTCACCGATGAACATAAAGTTATTGATATCCGTGTTCACTGGACAATTATAACATTCAGAAGCCGTTACCACCGGTTCTTGCCAAGTTACGACCGTACCACTTGGAGAATCACAAAGTATATTAATGTCGGCAGGACAGACAACATCGATAGTACAGCAGTCTGTAACCATGACATTAAAGCTAACGGAAATGACCTCATTGCAATCATCAACATTTTCATACACTATTGTTGTAACGCCTTCTGGAAAAATAGTCCCCATTGCAGGGCCAGCCGTCTGCGTCATTTCGATAGGCGAGCCGCAAGAAAAATTAAGTGTTGGTACTGGCCAAGAAACGGGGCTACCACAATCCACGGTAAGATCTTGCGGATAACTGATGTACCAATCTTCTTCTACAGTAATGGATTGGCTAGCGGTGTCGGTATTGCCACACTCATCAGTGACCGTCCAAGTTCGGACAAGAAGGTATTCTCCAGTGCAGGTACTTAACACGGGTTCTTCAAGGAAGGAAACCGTAGGAGAAACATCGCAATTGTCTGTTGCTGTTATCGTTGGCACACTTGGTATAGCATCGCATTGTACTGTAATATCACTCGGAATATTATCAAAAACAGGCGCGGTATTATCGGTAACATTGATGGTTTGACTGGCAGTAGTTGTATTCCCACAAGCATCGGTTGCCGTCCAAGTTCGGATGATGAAACCTGTACAGTTTCCTGTCGTTGAAGTTTCATTGAAAGCAATGCTTGGATTCTCATCACAATCATCTGTAGCAGTTACCGTTGGAATTGGTGGAACTTCCCCACATTGAGCAGTAGTATTGGCAGGTACCCCGATTAATATAGGCGCAATATCATCGCTTATGTTGATGGTTTGACTTGCAGTGCTAGTATTGCCGCAGTCATCTGTCGCAGTCCATAATCTAAGGATAGTAAAGTTTGCGGGACAATTTCCTTCAATAGTAGTTTCATAGAAGGTTACAACAGGTACCGCATCACAATTATCTGTAGCTGTTACCGTTGGGATTGGTGGGATAACACCACATTCTTCCGTAATGTCGGCAGGGACACCGATTAATTGGGGGGATGTGTTGTCTACTACCGTAATGGTTTGCGTGTAAGACGCGGCATTGCCACAATCGTCAACTGCTGTCCAAGTACGATTAAGGGTATAAATTCCCGTGCAAGAACCTTCTACTAAGACCTCATCAAAAACTATAGTAGGTTGGTTATCACAATTATCTGTAGCGATCACTTCAGCAGGTCGAGGTACACTATCGCAACTTACCTTGATATCATTAGGTAGATTTTCCAATACCGGAAGAACGGTATCAATTATGGTAAAAACCTGCGTACAAGTTAGCGTATCCGTGCCACTGATGATAGTATAAATTCGTGTGAGGAGAAGTGGATCCGTGGAACAGCCATTCCCACCGTTGCTAATGTCTTCGGAGGTGATCGTTACACTATTACAAGCATTTGCTACCTCAATCAAAGCATTATCAGGAGCTGGAATTTCCGTATCGCAAGCGAAAATGGCATCTTCCAATAAACAATTGATAACCAAGGAACAACACTCAACACCTTCACCTTTTACCGTATTGCTTTCCTGACAGTTCGAGCCCGTACCAATAATGGAAATACTGTAGTTTACATCGTCGGGATAGACGGCTTCGATAATAGCATAGAGTTCTGTAGTATCAGCCCCTCCTCCTTCTGGAAAAGAAAGGGTGGTTGGATTAAGGGAAATAGCCTCCCCCGTATTATCGACCACCTCAAAGGTACCGTTTACACCGTAAGTGGAATAACTCACGGTGTAAGTACCATCGCCATTACAGCTAGTCGTAACATCATCATTAGGGAATAAACCACAGTAGTCTGCATCCCCACAACCATTTCTTGCTTTAAAATTAATGGAATTTAACGTCAGGTTCGGATTCCTACTATACACCGCTAAGTAGAAATTGGTCGGCTGATTAAATATAGGTACTTGGAAAGGAAGTGCAGCCCAACTGCTAAAATCCAAACCACCTTGCAAGAACGTAACATCAGCGCAATCGCCCCCTAGCCCGTCATTGGTAGGGCTATTGGTATAATACAATTCCCAAGCAATGGGTACATTGCCGTTGATGACTTGAAACTCATAGGTTCCAACGAAGTCACGTACATCGAATTGTATCCAAAAGATATTATCTCCAAGGAGAGGCTCTGAAACATAAGTACTTATATTGGGATTTCCAGGGTCGCTAAAGGTTCTATCACCAAGCGGAAAGGAACCATCATAACCGCCACAATTAGCAGGTGAAATGTTAGATTCGGTATCCGCCGCCTGTCCACAGCGTATCACGCCTTTGATGGGGACATTGTTCTTAGGGCTATCATCCACTTGACCGTTGACCCAAGCGCCGCCGGCTTGCCAGCGTTTGGCTTCGCAAGGCCCGCAGGCATAGGTGTTGTGGATGCTGAGTAGGAGTAGGGCTAAGATGGTGGTTAGGTAGCTTACTTTCATTGTTGTTGAATTTTTCTTTGAATAATCAACGACTCAGTTTTTTGGCTGTGTCTTTCAATGTTTCAAAGCTACTCTTTTAGGGGCGGTGAAAAAAACAGAAAATCGGGGGTTTTCTTAACATAATTTTCCTTAATGTGAATGTATTTTTAAACTATGCTTTAAGTGATTTACCTGATTACTGTAACACTCATCTTATTTATAGAAACCATGGAATTGTTTTTATGAACTTTATAATGAGCCGATATTGAATTAATTGGTTTTAAGGTGTTTATTTTTGTTTGTGTTTGGTAATTATGAAATGTAGACGTATACTTGATGAGGAATCTCTTATAGTGGGTAGGAAATTATGTGATTTGAGG
>JAHDHB010000378.1:0-3498 GCA_020631545.1 Saprospiraceae bacterium
TGAAGTTGCCCCATGGGTTCTTTTTTTATGGAATAAAGCCAGCCGCACTTAAAAAAGTGCTTGAGATCAAGGACTCGGCTCACACAGAAGTATGGGGAAGTTATTTTATGGAAACAGACATGTTTAAATGTGTTGATTTAGAAACCCCTGAGATATTAATTCGAAAAAGTTTTCGTCTTACATTAGACTACAAAGAAGATTACGATTTCTTTTATGCGCTTTATAATAAATTTGGAAAAGACATCGTGACAGCTTCTACCGAAGACATTATCCATTTTTTAGATGAAAATCCATTAATCGTTGGTATTAATCAGGAAGCTGCTGCTAAATACAAGGAAAGGTGGGATAAACAAAACCAAGTCAAGCTTAAATGAAAATAGGAATAATTGGATTAGGGTCTATTGGAAGGAGGCATGCTAGTGTGCTTATGGAACTGGGAGGAAATGAACTTTTTGCTTTAAGGTCAAAAAAAGGGCAATTGAAAAGTCTTGAGGAAAAGTATAGTTCTATTAAAGAGTTGTATGAGTTGAAAGACTTTTTGGCTGAAGATTTAGATGGAATCATCATTAGTACACCGACGTCCTTACATGTGCCGAATATTTTAGATGTGATTTCCAAACGTATTCCGCTTTTGGTTGAAAAACCGTTGGCAGGTTTTTTTGATCAAATAAGCGAAGTGCCTGTCTTAGCTCGCCCACTTATTCGAACAGCCTATTGCTTACGTTTTCATGTTATTTCCCAAAGGATTAAAGAATGGATTTCGAATGGTGAGTTGGGAAGACCTTTAAAGGCTAATTTGGTCGTAGGGCAGTACTTGCCTACATGGCATGAGTATGCAGACTATCGCAAAGAATATTATTCGAGAAGTGAATTAGGAGGAGGAGCATTGAAAACACTTTCTCATGAGCTAGATTTAGCTTTGTTTTGGTTTGGAGATTTTAAAAAATTGGCTGCATCTGTCAGAAAAGTATCGAATCTTGAGATTGATGTTGATGATAATTCTTTTGTATTAGGTGAGCACAGTTCTGGGGTTGTTTCGAATATAAGCATGGATTTTTTGGCGTCAAAAACTAAACGAAACGGTACAATTGTTTTTGAAAAAGGAGAATTGTCCTATGACTTCGTTAAGAAACAGCTTGAAATTTACCCTTATGAAGGCAAGCAAACCATAAGCGAGAAAATCGAGGATAAGGATTTTTATCGAGAGCAAATGTTAGATTTTATTCAATTTATAAAAGATGGGACTAGTCAGAATTCAACTTTTGAGCAAGCTAGCCATATTATGAACGTTATCGACAATGCCGAGAAATTTTCTTCCTCGGATAGATGGATAAAAGTAAACTAAATAGTCTATGGATAATATTTTTAGTATTGAAGGGAAAGTGATTGTGGTTTTTGGAGGATCAGGAAATTTAGGAAAGGTAATTTGCTCCTATATGGCCAATCATGGTGCTGTTGTTTATTCTTGTGATATTCGACATGATGAATCAGCGAAGCAGGAAAACATAAACTATGAGACATTAGATGCAACCGAGAAGAGTCATATCGTTAGTTTACGAAATAAAATTCTAGAAAAACAAGGCCATGTGGATGTTCTAGTTAATTCTGTGACGATGAAAGGAACGGATTTTTATTTACCCTTTGAAGAGGTTTCTTTGGAAGGTTGGGAAATAGGAATGAAAGGCAATTTGACGATTCCGTTTTTGACTACGCAGGCCTTTATTCCTGGTATGAAAAAGAGAAGAGAGGGATCCATCATCAACATTAGTTCTCATTATGGGTTGGTTGGAAATGATCAACGTATATATGAAGGGTCAAACTTGCAAGATGTATATGGTAAAAGTCCATCCAAAACAAAGAGAATATATTCACATGGTGTCTATAATGCAGCAAAGGGAGGTCTGAATAATTTTACTCGTTACTTAGCAGCATATTATGGCGCAGACAACATAAGGGTAAATACGGTTTCTCCTGGTGGTTTGCTCCATAAAGGAGAGAATGAAACCTTTCTGAAAAAATATGGGGAAAAAGTACCGCTCGGAAGAAAGGGAGAATTTGAAGAGATTATTGGAGCTGTTGTATTTCTCGCCTCAAATGCGTCCACCTATGTTACAGGGCACAATTTGGTTGTGGATGGTGGTTACACCTGTTGGTAAGGAGTGGTTTGATGTAGAGGAAATTTAGAATGGCTATTTGTGGCATTCTGCTTAATTCATTGTTTTTTACAAAAAACTAGATAATGATAATTGAGAAGGTTGAAAATTTATCGCGTTATAAACTCGCTGAAGGTAAGCTAATTGATTTTATCAAGAACTTTGATGCTTCAAAATATACCAAAGGGCGTTTTGAAATTGATGGAGATACCTTTTTTGGTATTGGTCTAGAATATGAGACTAAATCGGCTGAGGACTGCCTTTGGGAAGCACATCGAAAATACATTGATGTGCATTGGATACTAGAGGGGGAGGAGAAGGTTGAAGTTGTAGATATCAACCAGACAAAGGTAACGAAAGCGTATGATGCAGAACATGACTATGCTCTTTTTAACGGAGTAGCAGAAAATGTTATTTGTATGGAAAAAGGGCAAATTTTGGTTTTGTATCCTAATGAAGTCCATAAAACCTCTATCAGTGTAAAGGATCAAAACTTAGTAAAAAAGATCGTTTTTAAAATCAAAATGTAGATTCATTGAAAGTACTAATAATTACGGATTCTCTTTCTCTGCCTAGGCGTGTAGGAAATGATTGCGTACTTTATGAGGAAACTTATCCGTATTTACTGAAAAAGAGGTTCCCTGAGCATGAATTTGTTTGTATTGGTATTGGAGGAGGAACAATTAAAGATTTATTCAAGCAGCTAGGGTATTACAGCATTTTAGAACCTGATTTCTTTTTCATACAGTGTGGTATCGTCGATTGTGCCCCTAGGATATTTAAGAAATGGGAGTCGTTATTAATTAAAAAATTGAGAATGACATCTATTTTCAAGCCATTTAAAGATTATATTAGACGGGCGAGAAACATTAGCTATACCTCTATGTCGGAATTTAGAAATTATAGCAAAAATGTTGTTAATCTTTTTAAAAACACCAAAACGAGTGTCTACGCAATAGGTATTCTCCCAGCATCCCAAGAATATGAGAGAATACTTCCTCGAATAACCGAGAGAATTATAGCTTATAATAAAGTATTAAAAGAAAAGTTCCAGTTTGTTTCCTGTGATGATTTTATTCCAATGGAAGATATATTACCAGATCATCATCATTTGAATGCTAATGGACATCTAAAAACATTTAAAAAGATTGCTGCAATTATTTCCAATTCGCAGGATGGAAATTAAATGTTAAAAAAGCTATTAGGACATGCTGCAATCTATGGTCTTGCAAGCCAGGTTTCAAAGGTTGCTGGGATTTTTGCTCTGCCTATTATCACCCCTTATCTAACTAGGGCTGATTATGGTATAATGGGCGTGATTACAGCCTATTCAGGAATATTAATA
>JAHDHB010000378.1:3508-6914 GCA_020631545.1 Saprospiraceae bacterium
AGTCCTACAAAGTCTAGGGTTAAACATTATAGTTGCCAATTCTTTTTATCATCATCGAAATCATTACAAGTGGGTTTGGCGACAGATTTACGGTTTTTTATTTCTTTGGTATGTACCTTTTTACCTGGTACTAGGTGGGCTCCTTTATTTTATTATACCTGAAGCTGCATTCGCATATAGATGGGAAATAATTTTACTAAATGTTATTCCGGGTATTCTTTTTGGCCCTTCTATTACGCTAGGTACATTATATTACCAACTACATCAGAATCCTAAGCCTATAGCAGTTAGGTCTGCTATATTTTCAATTTTTACAGTCGCTTTAAATATTTACTTAATTGCCTATGTGCAAATTGGATTTCGAGGATGGATATATACGAATGCTATTGTTGGGGTATTAAATAACTTCTCTTACTGGTATCCTTTGATATTTCAGTTTGATATAAGACCTATTTATGTTTTTCGGTGGAGATATTGGAAACCTCGCCTCAAGATCTCCATACCGATGATGCCGCATTTTTATTCCATGTATTTGCTGAATAGCTCAGATCAGGTGGTGATGGAACAACTAGGAGAATCCGCCTCAGATATTGGACGATATAATTTTCCCGCGCGGTTTGGTAGTTATTTTAGTGCCTTAGTTGGAGCCTTTAATAAGGCTATTTCTCCTATGTTGATGGCAGCTTACAAGGCGGGAGAAGAAGCAAAGGCTAAGTTTTTGGTCTATAACTTTCAACTAATCATTTTTTTTTGCACGTTTACCTTTTGTCTTTGGGTGAAGGAAATTTTTCAATTGCTTATCAATAATCCGGACTTAGAAAGTACCTATCAATTGGCTATTCCTATAATCATGGGATATAATTATAGAGGGATGTATGTAGGGGCAAATATTAGACTCTTTTTCTATGAAAGAACCAACTCCCTATGGAAAATCACCTTAATTGCGGGATTATCAAATGTCTTGCTTAATATATTGTTGATACCACATTTTGGAATAGAAATAGCGGCGGTTACAACTTTTATTTCGCTCATGTTTATGGGATATGCTGGCTTTTATATTAGAGATTACAAGGAGTTAACAACAGAAGAATATTATCCATTACGATGGTTTTTCGCAACTATTTTTTTAACAGTGCTAGCCTATTATGCTGTTAATTTGACGCTAATCGTCAAGCTATTAATTTATTTAGGGGGAGTGGCAGGATTAGGAATTGCCTTTCTTACGTTCCGCAAAAATAGAAATGCAGATAAAAGATAGACCTTATATAAGGGATTACATAAATTCCATAGAGCAGTCATTTCCTATCAACGATTGGAAGATTGGTGGAGTATGTATTTGGCCTTTTATAAGGATTAGGCTTTATTTACATCTGGTGTATTTATATGAAGGTAATGCGACTACCGTAGGGGCTAAAAAAACTGAAAATTCCATTGAGACTTCTATAAAAAAATTAGGAAGTACACTATGGAAATTTGTAAACCTCATGCCCGCCGCGATAAAATATAAATGGTGGCTGAAAACAATCAAATCAAAAGAACTACTATTTGTGGGGAATGACGCTCATCGAGAAACAATAGATGGCGAACGATACAATCGCTTTTTTGATGTATTGATTGATGAGCATAGCTTGCATAATAAGACGGCATTTATGGAATATGGTACTCCATCGCCCATAAAAAAACACAATGATTCTTTGTCAATTGGATATTGGAGGGGGATGGAAAACTTTAAGTCTTATTGGTTTTTGAAAGCTAAACTTGGGTTTCGAAAAACTAAGTTTAAAAAAGAACTCACTGGATTTAATGATTTTGTAGCTTTTTTAAAGGCGAATGAAGATACCAAAGGATTTGTAAAAAGCATTAAGGGGATTTTTGCCTATATTCCAAAGACAATGCTTTTTTTTGGGGAAGTATTGGATAGAATCGAACCTCAAAAAATTATGACACTTTGTTACTATTCGCTAGAACCCATGGTCTTGGTTGCAGTAGCTAATCAGAAGTGTATAGATACCTATGAAATGCAACATGGACCACAAACAAGGGATCATCTTGCTTATGGTAGCTGGTCTCAAGTTCCAGATAGTGGCTATTTTGCTTTACCAAGGTCTTATTGGTGTTGGGATAAAAATAGCATCAAGGCTGTTTCTGAGTGGGCTGACAAAATTCAATCGGAGAGTTATAAAATTTTTGTAGGAGGAAATCCATGGATAGATTATTGGAGAAACAAAGTTAATGATTTTCAATTTAAGGATTATGTACTCTATTCTTTGCAGCCAGGGATATTGAAGATTAATGAGCTTTTTTTTCCTGCTCTAGTTGAATGCATCCGTTCACAAAAATTCAAATGGTTTATTCGTTTGCATCCAAGGCAAGGTGGAGAAAAAGAGATGATTATTAATTTTTTGAAAGAAAAGGACATTTTTGATCTCGTGAATATTGAGGACGCAACATACAACCCACTCCCTCTTGTTTTGGTGAATTCCATATTTCATCTTACACATTTTTCAGGTACAGCAATCGAAGCTGGACTACTAGGAAAACGGAGCATCATTCTTAATGAAATTGGGCGTGTGGCATTTAAACAGTTGATTGAAAAGGATGGGCTTGCACATTTTCTTGATTTTAAATCAGAAGACTTTGAACAAGAATTTAATGCGCTCAGCAAGAAGTTATTAACGCACTCTGATGTAAATCTTCAGGTTAAAGATACAGCAGAAGTGAATCATTTTTTGGGGATATGATGCTTGGTCTAAAGGAAATGATAAAATCACTGGTAAACTATATACACCAGAAGGTATTTGTTTTACTTAGAAAATCAATTCTCGGAAGTGGGACAATTGGAAGGAAGGTCACTATTAGGAATTCTAAAATTGGAAAAAACGCACAGATAGGTCAAAACACGAATATTCAAAATTCTCAAATTAGCAACGTCAAAATTGGAGAAAATTGTTTGTTAAAAAATTCAATTCAAATTGGAAACCTTCAAACGGGAAAGGGGTGTAAAATTAATGAGGCAAGAATAATTGGAGAGGTAAGTCTTGGGAGATATACTTCCCTTTGGGGACCGAATTTGGACATCTATTCAAAAGATTTTTGTAAGGTTTCTATTGGTAGTTTCTGTTCTATTGCTCGCAATGTTAGTATTCAGTCCTATGATCATAATGCTAAAAGAATAACCTCTTTCTATATCGGCCAAAATTTTTTCAAGGAGAAATGGTCTGAAGAAACAATTAGCAAAGGAGAAATAACAATTGGGAGTGATGTTTGGATTGGAAGTCACAGCGTTATACTTGGAGGCGTTTCTATAGGCCACGGAGCCATAATTGCAGCCAATAGTACAGTCGCTAAAGATGTTCCTCCTTATGCCATAGTCGGTGGAACTCCTGCAAAAGTGATAAGATATAGA
>JAHDHB010000379.1 GCA_020631545.1 Saprospiraceae bacterium
TCGCCGATGATGAAAAGTGCGGGACAATCCAAGGAGGCTAGTATATGTGCTCGATCTTTCCGATTCATCATTGCATATGTAGCACTTACAACGGCGTCAGAAGCCATTTTTTCTGCGTTGCTTATCAGTTTTTTTAGCAAAGGTTTGTTGGCTTTTCGAAATTGTTCGGCAAATAGATTGGGGATGATGTGGCGAACAAAAAGCGCTGCTCCTCTTTCCTTGATAAACTCGGCAGATTTAGCCCGTGTTTTCTTTTTATCAGCTTCATCTTCAAATGGATGGGAATGGAATAACCCTAGTCCTTTGAGCATCTTACCATACTTTTCTGCAAAAGCTAAACCGACGTAACCGCCCATACTATGTCCGATAAGAATGCATTCCTTTAAACTATGTGCTTCTAACACGGCTTGTACATCATCGGCCATTTCTTCTATCGTATCTTCCATGCTTCCACCAGAGGCACCAAAACCCGGTAAGTCTATGCAAATCAAGCGATATTCCTTGGATAGATCCGAAGCAAAACCTTCCCACATTGTTCTATCTTCACAAAATCCGTGTAGGAAAACAAGCGGAAATCCCTTCCCTTTACTATCATAAGCTATCCGACTTCCTCCCCGACTTATTTGGTATGTTTTCATGCGCTAAAAATTTTTATGGGGCAAAGGTAGGGATTTTTTAGAAAGGTTGGTTTTTAATTAAAAATGAAACGATTTTAGGTGATTGCATTAAGAAAATAGCCCCGTCTAATCTTGAAGACTGGACAGGGCTTAAAGTTCTAAATTATTTTGGTTGATTGAAGGTATTGACTTGCAATACATAAGTATCATGAGGATCTCGTTGTACTTGGATTGTAATAAACCGCTTTTGATATAAATTAAACGAAGAAATTACTTGAAAGGTGGCTTCTTCAAGAACCTTTTGTTTAGTAGTAATTGGGTCTACATCAATGATCATATTCTCTGCCCCAATAACAAAATGCTTAGGAGGAGTAATTTTCTTCTCTAAAAACAAATTAAGTGGGGCATTAGGATGATTTTTAAATAGCAAAGTGTGTACTAATGTGGAATCGACCTTTGAATTAACTTCAACTTTTAAGTAAAGTATTTCCTTAATTGTTGCTTGTGAGAAACGAAGAACTACTTCAAATAAATCAAATGAATTTTCATGTTTTTCATCAGATAAAAGGAGGATTCTTCCATCCTTGGAATATTTCAGTATGGTTTCCTCCCATTTATAAGTATAAACATCTGTGGTCGTAGAATTTTGTACATTATCGGCTAGCATAGGTTTGCGATTTTGTGGATGATTGAATGGTTAGTAAGGTAAGAAAAACAAATAAATTTAAAGTTTAATTTTTAAATGAAATCACTAAAACGTATGAAGAATACCCAAGTGGTTCTGTTCTTAAGTAATAGATAGTTGAGACCACTCCGAAAAGGCTCTTCTTCAAAATATGATGTAAGATTTAAGAAGTATAACGTTTATTATTTGCTAGCAAATGATAATTTACGCTAGGAGGGTTTCATACATCATAAATCGTATTTTTATATGAATTCCTACCTTTTGGAGAAAACTCAAAGTTAAAACGATGGTGGGAATAAAACAGGAAGTCTTATTCCCACCTTTTCTAATATTTAATCAAAATCATACTGACTTCCGAAAGCAATAAACGGTAAAGACATTATAATCTGATCCTAAAATATTCCTAGTGATGTTACTACAGACGGATGTGTGTTTCTCCTTTCTTACATCCTACAATTGGTGCACAGACTTCCCCAGAAATAGTAAGTACCAAATCCCTGAAATTAACGCAAAGCTTAACTTCTGCTTTAAATCCAGCAGCACTTCCACCTACAGTGGCACAAGTATTACTAGGATTCAGTGTGACTTTGCCGATTGTTACACCGAGTAACTTCACAGAAAGGGTAACAGCTTCACCAGAAATCTCAAAACAAATTTCTAAAACACCTAAAAACTTGATACATCCACCCGTAGCACTTACTCTGTGCTCTAGGGCATTCAAGTTTGCCGTAGCAAGGTTCTGTTGGCCAGAAGGATAAGAAGAACGTTGTACTAGAGCCGTAAGCGCCTCTCCTTTTCCTATGAGCTCACGCAATTTTGCTTCGATTGCAGAACATGGAATATAAAAAGGCTTTTTCGTGATCATGATGTTAACCACCTGTCCTTCAATGGTATAATTTCCAGCAATAGAAGGACTTGGAATAGAGAAATGGCCTCTCTCTGTGTTTCCATTAAATGTACCGCCAGCTTTTTCAATACCAGCCTTAGCACGAGCAACTGCCTCAGCAGCAGTACCTTTAAATTCGATCTTAAAATTACACATAGTGTTTTATGGTTTATAATTAAAAAAATAGATTGATTGTTGTAAGATATTCTCAACACCACTAGACGCGAGGAATCAGGCGTCAGGAGCGAGGTTCTTTGACTAAAAATTGATTTAACTTTGTAAGGAGTTATCCTTGTTTAGAGGACGAACACGATAATTATAGGGATGTAGAGCGAAGAAGATTTAAAAATCATTTACCCTACAACTCCTTGATAAATAAATGATAATATTCGTGCTACAAGGAGTATATTCAAAGTTAGTTGAATTCTCGTATCTGGATAGATAGGATACACTATACTAGGAACGTATAGTGAAATAAGTATACTACTAATCAATCATTGCCGTTGATCTTAGTATACACAACGCTTTAAAAATTATAAATTTATCCAGCTTTCAAGCGTGATAAAAATGATCTTTAATTGGTTATTTACTCTTGGATGTTCTCTTTTGTTAGTACAAATATCTAGGATAATTCTGCGGCGAACAAACCCATTTTTTTTCAAATGTAAAATGCCAATACGCTAAATAGAACTAGAAAGCATCGATTTCTTTTTGCTTAAATAAAACCACTATTTGACATTAATGGCTTGTAAATTAAGCTACTTATGATTACTTTTACTATAATTCATTATTCCTGCAAATGTAAAAAGCCATGAAAGTATCTACAGAATTATTTGACTTGATAAAATCTATGTCAAGAAATGAAAAGCGGTATTTTAAATTGGGAGGAATACAAGACGGTTCTACAAATTACCTGCTGTTATTCAGAGTAATAGATGAACAAGTTGTCTATAATGAAGCTGAGATAAAAGAGAAATTCAAGGAAGAAAAATTTGTTCAACAACTTCATGTAACGAAGAACCAACTGTACAATCTAGTACTTAAAAGTCTTCGTACTTTTCATGAAAAAAAATCAATTGATCACAAATTAAATAATCTTCTACTTGAAGCCACTTTGCTTAAGGAAAGAGGCTTGTATGCTCAAAGTGAAAAACATCTAAAAAAGGCTAAAAAATTAGCCGAAAAGTATGAAAAGCATCTTATTCTTTTAGCTATCAGGAAGAGAGAAGTAGAAAATATCCTTCATTTTAGAGGAAAAGAACTCGAAAAAGAAGTCCATCAGGTCTTTGACCAAGCAGATGAAAGTCTTCATCTTATCAATAGAGAATACAAGTGCCTTCGTCTTCAATATGGAATGATGGCTTTATATAAAAAAGGTATCCGCTTCTCACAAACTGATTTTGATAAACAACTAAATTCACTTGCTCAACATCCTTATTTAGATTCCTTGCCTGAGAAAGCTTGCACTTTTCGTACTGAATATAGTCATCTTCACGCCAAATCACTCTATGCCTTAATGTTAGGAGATATTTTGAAGACAAATTATTTACTACGTCAAATAGTCAAACTTTGGGAATCATATCCTCATTATATTAAAGCATTTAGAAGGAATTATAAAGTCTATCTTATCAATTACTTACAATCATGCCATGTTGTAGCAAACTATAATGATTTTCCTAATTATCTCGACAAGTTAAAAAAATTGCCTTCTGCTTCTGTTTTTGAAGAAGTAGAAACTTTTCGAAATGTAAGTTCTTTGGAATTGCTTTATTATATGAATACGATGCAATATAGTAAAGCGATAAAGCTTTTGCCAAAAATAAAAAAAGACTTGCAAAAGTATGATTTACAAATTGATAATGCGCAAGTTATTACACTACGATATAACATCATGGTTTTGCTTTTTGCCACCGAAAATTATAATGAGAGCTTGGATTGGTTGTATGAAATTACGGAGGCACCGAAAACGGAAGTTCGTAGTGATTTATATCGTTCTTGTTTAATTTTTCAACTTGTTATTCAATATGAACTAGGAAATTATCAAATACTTGAATACCTCTTAGCTTCTGTTTATAAAAAACTGAATCGGGGAAAAAAATACCGGCCCTATGAAAAATCCATGATCAAAACCTTACAAAAGTTAATCGCTACTACTTCTAAAAACCAAAAAAACATACTCCTTACAGAGATAAAAGAAAGACTTGAAAGAATTAAAGAAAAGTATCCTCAGATTTTTGGACTAGAAGAAATGATCATCTGGGCACAAAGTAGACTTGAAGGCAAAAAATTCATGGAGATTTTAGGAAAAGTAAATAGTCGTAACATCAATTAATACAATTGAAAATAGTAAATTAGCATCAAAATTAGAAAAATGGAAATAGGGCCAGACAAGGAGGTGTTAATCAAGCTCGTAACCATGCGTATGCCTTTTGGCAAATACAAGGGACAATTGCTGTGCGATATTCCAGAAAATTACCTAATTTGGTATCAAAACAAGGGATTTCCTCCAGGTAAATTGGGTGAATATCTAGCTAATGTACTCGTCATTAAAGCCAATGGGCTGACGCCAATGTTTTTCAAACTCAAGCGAATTGCACAAGAAAGAGAAAAACGGAAAAATGATTAATTCAACTAAAAATTAGAAGATTTAAGCCTTGTAGCATGAAAGTCGAATTTTAGCAACCATTTCTCCTTTTTTTACGTTTTATAGGTATTCTTAGTTTTCTGCGCTGTCGCTTGAAAGGACACGTTGAGAAAGGACATAGGGCAAGAGACCATTTTTGGTCAAAAAAATTATCGTGCAACGTCTCACGACCCCTATTTTCCAAGCGACTAATTTTAATGAAAGGATTCTCTTTTATTGTTTTGAATGTGTCTAACCTTTTGATTAAGGGGTGGTATTGTTCATTTGTAAAACCTTTTCTCCAAGTAAATTCTTAATCCAAATAAAAATTTTCACACCATTATGAAATTTAGAACTCTTTACATCTTATTAATCATCGGTACGCTAGGTTATACCTTTATGAGTAACTCTGGAGGTCGTGCCAACGCTGCTAACGATGGAAATACTGGCGCTCCAGGAGAGGGTGGCCTTGTTTGTGGTAGTTGTCATACAGGCGGAACATTTGGGACTATCTCCCAAGTGCTCGAGATCCGCGATTTGAGTGGTAGCCTTGTAACGGAATATTTACCTGGAGCAACTTACAACGCGACATTTACTGTAGGGACAACACTAGGAAATCCAGCAGGTTATGGTTTTCAAATGACTGCTTTAAATTCTAGTAATGCTAATGCGGGTACTTGGCAAAACCTTGGTAGTAATGTTCAATCAGGTGTTGCTGCTAATGTAAGCAATCGGACTTATATTGAACAGAATGGAACAAGTTCTTCTTCTTCCTTTTCTATGTCATGGGTAGCTCCTTCCGCTGGATCAGGAAATGTTACTTTTTATTTCTCCAGTAATGCTGTAGATGGAACAGGTTCTACCTCTAATGATATTGGTGGAGCAGGAGCGAGTTTAACGCTCAATGAAGGCGTCGCTTGTGCCGTTACTGCTAGTGTTGAATCCACAAATAATGTTTCTTGCTTTGGTTTGGCTGACGGAACAGCTACGGTATCTCCGGCAGGTGGGGCTACGCCTTACACTGCGGAATGGGATAATGGCGAAGCAACGCTCACTGCTCTCGCACTTAATGCAGGAACCCATACGGTTACCGTTACTGATGCCAACAATTGTACCGCAGTTGGTAGCGTTACCATTACAGAACCTAGTCAAATCGCTGTCGCTTCTTCAATAACCAATGAAACTAGCACTGGTGCGGCCAATGGAACTATTAATCTTACGGTCAGCGGAGGTGTTGCTCCTTACGCTTATGCATGGAGTAATGGTGCGAGTACTTCAGGTCTAGTGGAGCTATCTCCTGGAGATTACTGCTGTACAATAACCGATGCAAATGGTTGTATAGCCGAAACGTGTGGAGAGATCATGATGTTTACAAGTACCAAAAACATTCAAGAATTAGATCTTATCAACCTTTTCCCAAATCCAGCAACTTCGGCTCTTCAACTTAATCTTGAATTTTCATCGAATGTAAATCTAGAGATAAACATCGTAAACGCTCTAGGGCAAGTCTTTGTTAATCAACAAGAAAATAATATCCGTGGAGGTCAATATCGTTTTGAGTTAAATGATTATGCCAACGGTATTTATTTCATCAGACTCCAAGCGAATGATGGCGTTTTGGTGAAGAAATTTGTGGTTAATAAATAAAACAAACCCTATACTTTAGCTCAAAAGCTCTATACTCAAAGTGTAGGGCTTTTGTTTTTTTACTCAAACAGGGCATCCATGCTAATAGCACTCTGCACTAAAGATAAGGCATGACCATTTTTTTCTAATCCATAGGTTGTAATCATGGTAAGGAGAACTGCTTTCCGGGTATTCGTCTCACTTTTGAAAGTACCAATTTTGTGGCGTAGATTATCAGCGTAGGCCTTAGAGATTTTGTAGGTATTAATGGAGTATTTTATTTCACAAAGATTAATAACTTGATCTCTTCTGTCGATAACTAAATCGATTTGGGTACCTTTTTCTGACTGAGTGCTTTTCCAAGCAAATGAATTGCTTACGATCCCACTAATTCCTAAGGCTTTCTTGATTTGTGAGATATGGGATAAGCAGATGTGCTCAAAAGCAAAACCCGACCAAGC
>JAHDHB010000380.1 GCA_020631545.1 Saprospiraceae bacterium
AATGTGAACAATAAAATACATAATCAACAATTGTTGATAACTCTCTTCTTTTGTTAATAAATTCCATGAAGAATCTCAACCATGAGGCTCGATTTGTCGCCTATTAACATTTTCGTTTCATTCTTAAATTATTGAACAGAATACCCCTAATTTTGTTACCATCTAACAAAAGATATTGTTACCTTTCGAAACTGTTTGTGAATAATTGTAAAAAGCATTCACATAATTCTTTCAATAACAAGCGAAAACAAGGAGAATCGATAGGATTTTCACCATACACACAAAGCAAATCAAGCATGAAAATAGGAATTGTATGTTACCCTACCTTTGGAGGTAGTGGCGTTGTAGCCACAGAACTAGGAAAAGGCTTAGCAGAAAAAGGCCATAAAGTCCACTTTATTACCTATCGACAACCCGCTCGTTTTGATCGTTTTCATGAAAATCTCTTTTATCATGAAGTAAGCTCCTTGGATTATCCATTGTTTGAATATCCGCCTTACGAAACGGCTTTGGCTAGCAAATTAGTCGATGTCATCAAGTACGAAAACTTAGATATCCTCCACGTCCACTATGCTATCCCACACGCGGCAGTAGCCTACATGGCTAAAAAGATTTTGCTAGAGGAAGGGATTTATATTCCCGTGATAACCACACTGCATGGTACGGATATTACCTTGGTAGGTAAAGACGCTTCATACGCCCCAGTCGTCGCTTTTTCTATCAATAAATCCGATGGAATAACCGCCGTTTCGGGTTCTTTGAAAAAAGACACCCAAAAACATTTCAAAATCCGTAAAGAAGTTCGAGTCATTCCCAATTTCATCGATTTTAACCGATTCAGCAAGAGTAATAAGGATCATTTCAAGAAAGCCATTGCCCCAAACAATGAAAAAATACTTGTCCACGTCTCCAACTTCCGCAAAGTAAAGCGTGTAGAAGATGTCGTTCATATTTTTAATGCTGTACGAAAGAAAATTCCTAGTAAATTACTACTAATTGGTGATGGCCCTGAACGACGAAATGTAGAACAACTTTGCCGTGATTTGGGTACTTGTGAAGATATCCGCTTCCTAGGAAAGCAAGATGCTGTAGAAGAATTATTAGCGGTAGCTGATTTATTTCTAATTCCTTCTGGTAGTGAGAGTTTTGGACTTGCAGCGCTAGAAGCCATGGCCTGCGAAGTCCCCATCATCTCTTCCAATGTTGGCGGTTTACCCGAAGTCAATATCCACGGTGTCACCGGTTTTCTTAGCGATGTAGGCAATGTGAAGGAAATGGCTGAACATGCCATTAATTTGCTTAGTGATGAAACTAAACACAACGAATTCCGAGCTAATGCCCTTAAACACGCGCAGCGCTACGACATCAAACACATTCTTCCCGAGTATGAAAATTTTTATAAGGAAATTCTTGCAGCAGAAAAAAAGAGAAAGGAAGTAGCTACTTAAGGTTGAAACCAAAAGACACTAGCCTTCCAAAACCGTAAAAACGAAAAACCTCGTTTTTACGGTTTTTCTTTTTTAACAATTTCCGTGTGTAAGTGCAATTTTGCCAAAAGTAACTCACAATCAAACTAATTCTATCTACAAAAAGCATCAATGATGTAGTCATGATGTATAAAAAAAGATAATTGATGTAGTAGTGATGAAGCGAAATCATTTGAATCCTGCCGCAAACTCAATATTTTTGACAAGTATTCTAGTTGAAACTCCGTATTTTATTTTACTAATTTCAAAAAGAGCCAATTTCTGTAAAGATCAGGAATAAATAGGTAGAGAGGCATCAAAAAAATACTTGTTAACGCTATTGCTTTGGCGCAAAACCACTAGCTACTTAATTTAAGGCTAAATTTTCATCATCCTCTAAATTAAAACCCAATCACAAATGAAAAGAGTTTATCTAACCTTACTTTCTTTATTTTCTATCATCTCGTTTGCCATTGGGCAAGATTCTGTAAATGTCACTATCCAAGTAAACATGGTCCTTGAAACGGTTGACCCTGCTGGTCTTTTTATAGCGGGCGGTGGAAACTTTGGTAATCCTGGCGATAACCAATTGACCAACACTGCAGGGACGACTTATGAAATAACGCTTCGAAAAGAGAAAGGGTTTTCAAGCTTTTACACCTTAACCAATGGTGCTTGTCCTGATTATTCTTGTAAAGAGAACCTCGCGGGTACCTCTTGCGGAAATCCAGCCAATTACAATGACCGCTTTTTGCAACCAGTACAAGCAGATACCGTACTAATGCACTGCTTCGGTCAATGTACTGAAGATTTAAGCTGTGCCATTCCACCTGCTCCTGTTGATGTTATTTTTCAAGTAGATATGTCTGAAACGCCTGTAACTGGGGCCATGTATGTAACTGGTGTAGCTGGTATTGACAACTGGTGCGGCACTTGTTTAGAAATGAGAGACCCTGATGGCGACAACATCTACTCCGACACATTATCCTTAAATCCGGGTACTTACGAATACAAATTCAACAATGGTGGTTGGAGTGGTACTGAAGGACTCGACCCAACAGAAGATGCTGCTTGTACCTTGACAACAGGAAACTACACGAATAGAATCGTTACGGTAGGTTCTGAAAATATGACCTTACCTGCTGTTTGCTTCAATGCTTGTGATGCTTGTAGCACTTCCTCTATAAAAGATGTTGTCACTCCTAATGCGGTGTTTACCGTAAGTCCTGTTCCTACAAATGACTTCTTAAACATCAACTTCGAAACTAGAATCAGTTTAGAAAAGACCGTTCAACTTTTTAATATTTCAGGCCAAATGCTCAAACAGGTGGAGGTCAGTGGACTAAATACTTTCCAATTAGCAGTTGACGAACTTCCTGCTGGTGTGTATCTATTAAGCGTAATGGATCAAGAAGGTATTGCTACAAGAAAAGTCATTATTGAATAATGACTTAGGTTTTTCTAAAAAAACATAATTGTAATATCCACTAGGTTAGTATAATTATAAAACATTCTTGGCAGAATAAACTATTTTTTAGCTAAATCTAACAGGCTGTATTTCCGCTTTTAAAGAAGTACTGGAAGAAGGGATTTATACATTACGAATTAGAAATTAGCCGTTGAGCTTTAATGCATTTTTCTCATTGCGCTCAACAAGCTTTTTACTAAACTTGTAATTCAAATCAAGTGAAGGGCGTAGATAATTCCTTCTTCCTTGCCCTTTTTATTTTAATTAAGAATTACGAATTGAATTCCATGATAGTATTTCGTAATTCCTTTTCAGACCGTTACTGAATACCTATTTCTTTTTCAATCCAGACAAAATTCATCCTATGAATCGCAAGTCACTATTACTCCTCTTTTTCGTATTCTCAGTCTTCCTTTTACAAGCTCAGGAACGAACCATCTCAGGCGTAGTTACGCTTGCTGAAAGCAATGAGCCCCTTATCGGGGTCACCGTCCTTGAAAAAGGAACCACCAATGGAGCTTTTACGGATATTGACGGTAAGTATACCTTAAAAATATCCAGTGGAGAAGCTACCTTGATTTTCACTTACGTTGGCCTTGCTAATCAAGAAATTCCAGTTGGCGAGGAATCAACTATTAATGCACAACTTCGAAAAAATGTCCAGCAATTCGAGCAAGTAGTCGTAATTGGCTATGGCACACAAACACGAAGTAAAATAACTGGTGCCGTTTCCTCTGTAGGAGCAGAACAAATCGCCGAAACACCCGTTTTGCGCGTAGAACAAACCTTACAAGGACGAACAGCAGGTGTACAAATCTCTCAAAACTCGGGTTCCCCAGGGAGTACGCTCAACGTCCGGGTTCGTGGTATCAGTACCATTAAAAACAGCGATCCCCTTTATATCGTTGATGGCTTTCCCGTTGGCGGCATTGATTATTTAAATCCTGGCGATATTGAGTCCATCAATGTCTTAAAGGATGCTGCTTCTGCCGCTATCTATGGCGCTCGTGGTGCTAACGGCGTTATCCTTATCACCACCAAACAAGGGAAAAAAGACGAGAAAGCCAGTATCTCCTATGCCACCTACTACGGCATACAAAACCCTTGGAAAAAACAAAACTTATTAAATGCCAGAGAGTATGCTATTCTTTCTAATGAAGCTTACCGAGCTGATGGAGATGCGCCTCGTCCTGAGCTAATCGATCCGGATGCCCTAGGAGAAGGCACGGATTGGCAAAATGCTATTTTTGAAGCTGCCCCCATTCAAAATCATCAAGTTACCATCCTTGGTGGCTCAGAAGCGACCACCTATTCCTTGAATGGTAGTCATTTCCTTCAAGATGGGATTGTTGGTGGTGAAAAAGCACGATTCAAACGTAGTACCTTTCGTGTAAGAACGGAACATGACCTTTTTGACCGCTTGAAGGTAGGTCAAAACATCGCTTATACTCATCTCAAACGTAATGGTTTACCAGAAAATAATGAATTCAATTCTCCTTTAGTACGCGCCTTGAACATGGATCCCGTTACGCCGGTGCGTAAACCTGACGGTACTTATGCTTATTCTCAATTTTCAGATACCGACATCACCAATCCTGTAAATGCGATAGAACAAACGCATGACTTGTGGACAACTAACCGCATCGTCGGAAATCTATCTGGAGAACTAAGAATTATTGATGGCTTAAAAGCAAGATCAACCTTTAGTCTTGATCATACCTTAGGAACAAGGGATGTATTCAATCCTAGATTTGACCTGAGCAACGACCTAGTCTTGAGTGAAGCACCAGCAGGGGAAAAAAACCTAATTAACGGTGTTTTACAAGAAGATAACAAGTGGAATCAATGGCAATGGGAAAATACCTTAAACTACCATAAAACCTTAAATGAGAAGCACGACATGGACTTCCTCCTTGGAAACTCTATGCTCGCTTGGAATCATGTATACCATGGCGGTTCAAAGTCCGATCTGCCTTCAAACGATCCTAAATTTGCTTTTATTGATAATGGTGAAGACGCACTTAGCCAGCGTTCTTGGGGAGGTAAGGAAGAATTTTCGTTTCTTTCTTATTTTGGTCGAGTAAATTATCAATATGATAACAAGTATCTGTTTTCTGCTACTATGCGTGCTGATGGCTCATCTCGCTTTGGTAAGAACAATCGCTTTGGCTATTTTCCTTCTGTATCGGCTGGTTGGGTGATTTCAGAGGAAGCATTTATGAAAGATGTTGAATGGTTGAGTTTCTTGAAACTACGCCTTAGTTGGGGGCAAAATGGAAATGCGGAAATTGGCAATTATTCTTATACCTCTAGAATTTATAGTGGTCTAAACTATACTTTTGGCCCAGATGAGGTAATAACGAATGGCAGCGGCCCTACGACGGTTAGTAATCCAGACTTAAGATGGGAAACCAATACGCAAACGGATATTGGTCTAGATATGGAGTTCTTAGATGGAAAAATCAATTTCACCACGGATCTCTACCT
The DNA here is from genome assembly GCA_020631545.1 of Saprospiraceae bacterium. Classification (GTDB taxonomy): domain Bacteria; phylum Bacteroidota; class Bacteroidia; order Chitinophagales; family Saprospiraceae; genus JAHDHB01. The sequence continues at coordinate 5,422 of JAHDHB010000380.1, forward strand.
AAAAAACACGACTGATATGCTCGCCGTTGTACCAATTCCCCTGATCGTAGGTTATGATCCAGATGATACCAATGTCGGTAATGTCACCAACAAAGGAATAGAAATCGCTGCGGAGTATAGAAATAGAGACAACAAGTTTAAATATGAATTCGGAGGCAATATAGCTTTTGTGAAAAATGAAGTCACTAGCTTAGGAGAAGATGGCGACCCAATTAGTTCTGGAAGTCTTCAATCAGCTAGCGCAAATATTGCTCGTACTGAAGTAGGACACGCTATTGCTTCCTTCTATGGTTATGTAACCGACGGTATCTTCCAAAACCAAGGAGAAGTAGAAGCACATGCCACGCAAAACGGTGCAGCACCTGGTGATATTCGATTCAAAGATTTAAATAGTGATGGCGTAATTGATCAAGAGGATCAAACATTCATCGGGAATCCTACTCCCGACTTTACTTATGGCTTAACAGGCAAAGCAATGTATATGGGTTTCGATTTTAGTTTTTTCTTACTAGGATCTCACGGCAATGAGATTTACAACGGAACCGTACGTTATGATTTTACTTATGCTAATCGCCCCGTTTCAGCGTTAAATCGCTGGACGGGCGAAGGCAGCAGCAACTTCGAACCTAGAGTTATCAACTCTGATCCTAATCAAAACGTAAGAATATCTGACCGTTTTGTAGAAAATGGAAGTTTCCTACGCATCAAAAACATGCAACTAGGATACACGCTCCCTAAAAAAATCTTAAGTAAATTAAGAATGAGCGATTTCAGAATCTATGTCGCTGCTCAAAACTTATTTACATTTACCCAGTACTCAGGCTTAGATCCAGAAATTGGATCGCGTGGCTCCTTAGAGCTCGGCATAGACCGAGGCTTCTACCCACAAGCAAGAACTTACTTAACAGGATTGAGTATCAAGTTTTAATGACAACGTAAGCGTCAGCCCATTAGTTCTTTCATCAAAAATAAAATTGAGTCATGGAGCCCCATTTTCCATCCTCAATTCTCCATAAATATAACATCCTATGCATTATAAAAGATATTTCCTTTTCCTTATCCTAACCGCTGTTTTTACGACGGGCTGTGAAAAGAATTTTCTAGAAAACGATCCTTTAATCGGATCAACAGAAGCGAACTTCTATCAAACGGAAGAAGATGCCATTAATGCCACTATTGCTGCTTATGATGTTCTTCAATTTGAACTAACCCCTAATGGCCATTTTCGCTGGTTTTGGGGAGACATTATCTCTGACGACGCTGACAAAGGAGGCTCAGGAGATAATGACGTTGCTACCTTAGGACAACTAGAGCGTTTTCAAGGAGCCTCTAATAATGAACTCCTTGAATCTGAATGGAGGGCAAGCTATAAAGGTATTGCAAGAGCCAATATTGTTCTAGAGAAAGTGCCAGCAATCGAGATGAATGTAAATCTACAAAATAGACTTCTAGCCGAGGTAAAATTCATCA
>JAHDHB010000381.1 GCA_020631545.1 Saprospiraceae bacterium
AAGCATGTTGGTTATTATCCTAGGCTTTATGCTAATGTCTGGAGGTAGTATGCCCTCTCCTGATGTTTGGGACGAGAATATCATCTATAGTTTCCGTCGCGTTACACTGGCGCCTTTCGTTGTATTGGTCGGCTTAGTCATTATGATCGTTGCTATCTTCAAAAAATAATAAGGATCTACTTATAGATAAATAGGCGTTCAGAGGGCTTCCACAAGGGATAGCCCCTACGGAATTTGGTACTGAAGGTATTCACTACAAATGTAAAAAATAAGTACCTCAACTTACTCGCTTCCTAGTCGCTATTTTCATGCATCGTACTTTTTATATCCTACTTCATACTTCTTATATCATCTTTTAATGGAAACCTTAAAAGCCATATTGCTTGGAATTATCCAAGGCTTGACAGAATTTTTGCCTGTCAGTAGTAGTGGACATATTGAATTGGGGAAGGCTTTCCTTAATGTTGATATGGGCGAAAATGACTTATTGTTCACTATAATAGTTCATTGCGCTACAGTATTTAGTACCATCGTCATTTTTCGAAAAGATATACTAAATGTTCTGAAAGGATTATTTGCCTTTCAATGGAATGAAGAAACCCAATTTGCTGCTAAGATTTTGATTTCTATGATTCCAGTAGGAATCGTTGGATTATTATTTGAAAAGCAAGTAGAAGCCTTTTTTGAGGGGAATTTAGTGTTGGTTGGTTTAATGCTTTGGGTTACAGCGCTCCTACTATTCCTTACACGCTATGCAGAGAAGAAAAGTATAGAAAATCAAGGAAAAAAGGTAAGCTTTTCCAATGCTTTGGTTATTGGCTTAGCTCAGGCAATTGCTGTGATGCCGGGTATTTCAAGAAGCGGAAGTACCATTTCTACAGGCTTACTGCTCGGAGTCGATAAATCGTTGATTGCACGTTTTTCCTTCCTTATGGTTTTGCCTCCTATCCTAGGAGCAACTTTATTAAAAGTCAAGGATTTAGCAGAAAAACCTCCAGTTGATTTTTCCGTTATGCCTATGGTAGCAGGCTTCATCGCTGCCTTCCTTTCTGGTTTACTTGCTTGTACATGGATGATTAATCTAGTAAAAACAGGTAAATTATCGCATTTCGCTTATTACTGCTTGCTTGTTGGGGCAATCGCTATCGGAATAGGATATTTTGGCTAAGGTTAGACGGTAATTTTAAAATTCCTGCCTAACTCCAAATCCCCTATTCTTCAAAAAAGGATAAATAAAACTTTAAGATAAGCTTACCACGCTATCGTGAACGGATTCGGATAGATTAGGCTGGATGAGAGATTGATAGCTGAGTTTTTTAGAAGTACATAGCAACCACTACTTAAATCGTATCGCTTTCACAGGCTCAATATAAGTCACTAAATAGGTAGGAATAATCAGAAAAGCTACGGTACAGCATAAGGCCATCAAATTGATACTTACTATCGTAGCGATGCTTAATTCTACTGGCGCTACAGATACATAATAAGCTTCTTCTGGTAAGGTAATAAAACCGAAACGCTGTTGTAATAAGCAAAAGCCAATACCCAAAATATTCCCTAAGAACAAACCAATACTAACGATAAAGGTAGCATGATAAAGGAATATTTTTCGAATCGACCAATTCCGTGCGCCCACAGCCTTTAAAATACCAATCATTTTAGTCCGCTCCAATATCAGAATCATCAAGGCCGTAATCATGTTGATAATGGAAACAATCAACATTAAGGTCAAGATCAAGCGCTCATTTACATTTTGAAGGTTGAGCCAACTAAATATTCCTGGGTAGATTTGCTTGATGGTACGCGAGTAGAGTTCTGGGCCTAGGATATTATAATAAATGTAATCTCCAAAAGCTTCCATATCATCAATATCGTCTACAAAAACCTCAAAACCACTAACTTGGTTTGGAGTCCAATCATTCAAACGCTGGATTTGACGAATATCGACTAGTGCGAATTTTTTGTCATACTCTTCTAAGCCCGTTTTGTAAATACCACAGACCGTAAAACGGCGGATAATCTGTGCTCCATCTTCTACAAAATGCACTTCAAACTTATCTTTAACTTTGACTTTCAAGCGTTTGGCTGTAGATTCAGAGATCAATATCTGACGAGACATTTCTTCTCCAAACTCAAGCACCTGACCTTCAATGAGATAATCTTTAAAGAATTTCCAATCAAAATCTTGGCTTACTCCTTTTAGGATAATACCTTCGAGTTGATTTTTGGTTCGAATGATGCCAGCTTTGTTCGCAAATACTTGGATATGCCGTATTCCGCCCTTCGTTTTTGTTTCTGTTTCAATGTCTGTTCCTAGTAAACTCGACAGTCGAGGCCATTTTTCGTAATACTCAATTTGCCCAATATCTTTTAATAAAGGGGTGACATCGCTATCATGTGCATTAGAAACATAAAACCCTTGATGAATATCAACGGGATAAGATTCAACAGAACTTTCGGTTTGAAAATGATTGATGTGTATATGTCCCCAAAACCCAAAAATCTTACTACTAATTCCATTTTTGAAGCCAGCAACCAAAGCCGTAGCGATAATCATAACCGCCATACTAATCATTATAGCCATAATCGCTATGGAAATGATTTTTCCCGAAAAGGAGTTTTTCGTGGAAGAGGCAACGCGCTTAGCTATGAAAAATTCTAAATTCAAAAGGAAGAAATAGTTAAGAGTTAAAAGTTAGTAGTAAATAGTTCTTTACGCTATTTACTTAAATAGTGTCGTGTCAAGTTAATTATCGGCAATTATAAGGCTTTTTTACTGGATAATAGACACATTTAGCTTGTATTTTATAAAAGATAGGTGAACAAATTTCCTTGCTTGTGTTAAAAGTTGTAGATAAAGAAATTATCTTTACGAAAATTTATCGTTTACAGGTAGATTCTAGTGGTACCATAACGTTTTTTACATTCAATTTATTTTGATTGCCATCAAAAAATTTCGTTCATACAGATTCTTAAATTATGCGGGTTTTTAAATTTGGAGGAGCATCAGTCAAAGATGCAGAGGCTATAAAAAATGTAAGTAATATCTTACAAAACTATAAGGGACAGGCCTTAGCGGTTGTCATTTCAGCAATGGGTAAAACAACAAATGCCCTAGAAAAAGTCGTCCATGCCTATTTCAACAAAACAGGAGAAGCACAAGCCAATTTGGAGCTTGTAAAAAAGGCTCATTATACCGTAATGAAAGAGCTTTTTTCTGAAAACGAGGAAGTTTTTGCTGCGGTCAATGATACTTTTGTAGAAATCGAATGGATTTTAGAAGATGAACCAGAGGAAAGTTTTGACTATATCTACGATCAAATCGTTTCTATTGGTGAATTTTTATCCACTAAAATTGTCAGCGCTTATTTAAATAAAGTTGGTTTACCTTGTACTTGGCTGGATTGTCGCGATGTGATTCGAACTGATAATACTTACCGCGAAGCAAAGATAGATTGGTCATTTACAGAGCGTAGAATGCAAGAAGTCATGCCTTCTTTACTAGAAAAAGGTTTTGTCTTGACACAAGGTTTTATTGGTGGAACTTCTGAAAACTTCACTACGACACTAGGACGCGAAGGTTCTGATTATACTGCGGCCATCGTCTCCTATTGTATGAATGCAGAAGGTATGAGTGTTTGGAAAAATGTACCGGGTATATTAACCGCTGACCCACGCTTGTTTAAAAATTGGGTAAAAATAGACCGATTGACTTACCTAGAGGCCATTGAGATGACTTATTATGGTGCTAAGGTAATCCATCCTAAAACGATAAAGCCTCTTCAAAATAAGAGTATTCCGATGAATGTCAAGTCGTTCCTTGAGCCGGATAGTGCAGGAACCATCATTTCTAGTCAAGTAGTTAATTATTATCCTCCAGTAATTGTCGTCGCTAAGGATCAGTTGCTTTTACAGATTTCTACTCGCGATTTTTCATTTGTTGCAGAAGAAAACCTAAGCCATTTCTTTTCCTTGTTTGCTAAGTACAGAAATAAGGTAAATATGATGCAAAACACCGCCATTAGTTTTTCCGTTTGTTTGGATAATATTCCAGAGCGCATTGCGCCCTTATTGAAAGAATTAGAAGATGAGTTCAATGTCGTTATTGATAAAGATCTAGAGCTCATAACTGTTCGACACTACCAAAAGGAAATTCTAAATACCTTACGCAAGGGAAAAATGGTGCTTCTAGAGGAAAAAATCCGAAATACAGCACAACTAGTGGTTAAGGATTTACCTAAAATGCAACGATTAGATTAGTTTTTTAAGTTTCTAGTGGAATAAAAGCAGTAGGTATAGAGACTTTGATTTTTCTTTCAAAAACCAACACGTTAGGATGGTAATCTCAATAGCTATCACAGAATGCCCCCTACCCTTTGCTAAAAAGTTCCGTTAATTCGAGGTGACAAATTGGCAGTTTTCTAAAAAAAGTACTATCTTTACCGCTTAATAACAAAGAAATAATGAGCGAATTATATAATGACAACCCGACGCTGGACTTTCTAAAGCAGCAGAAAAATATTGATGAAGATAAGCAAGGCAATGTTTTCTTTCAAGAAAAGGGATCATCAAAGGATAAAAACGCCAAGCATTTCTACATCGAAAGCTATGGCTGTCAGATGAATTTCAGCGATAGCGAAATCGTTGCTTCTATTCTTATGGATACCGGCTACTCTCCTACTCGCAATATGGAAGAATCGGATTTGATACTTATCAATACCTGTTCTATTCGGGAGAAAGCAGAAGATACTGTACGTAAACGCTTACGAGTATTTGATAAAATAAAAGCAAAACGCCCAGGAACTTTGGTGGGAGTGCTAGGTTGTATGGCCGAGCGACTCAAGAAAAAACTGCTTGATCAAGAAAAATTAGTTGATCTCGTGGTTGGTCCTGATGCTTATCGTGATTTGCCTAAGTTAGTAGCAGGTGCAGAAGAAGGCGACAAGGGCGTAAATGTTTTGTTATCAAGAGAAGAAACTTATGCAGACATCAACCCTGTAAGGATTCAATCCAACGGAGTCACCGCTTTTATAAGTATCATGAGGGGCTGTGATAATATGTGTTCCTTCTGCGTTGTTCCTTTTACTAGAGGCCGAGAACGTAGCCGTGATGCCTTTAGCATCGTAGCAGAGGCGACACAACTATTTGAAAAGGGTTTTCGTGAGGTTACCCTCTTGGGGCAGAACGTAGATTCTTACAAGTGGGAAAACCCTGAGGACAAATCAGTTGTAAACTTTGCACAATTGATGGAGATGGTCGCTCTTATTCACCCAGATTTACGCATTCGGTTTTCCACTTCTCATCCTAAGGACATCACAGATGAAGTACTTCATACGATGGCGAAGTACGAGAATATTTGCAAATACATCCACCTCCCTGTACAGTCGGGTAATTCAAGGGTATTGAAGCTCATGAATCGTACTTATGATCGAGAATGGTACAAGGAACGCGTGGATTCCATCTACCGAATCATTCCTGACTGCGCCATTTCTTCTGATGTGATCGCTGGTTTTTGCTCCGAAACGGAAGAAGAGCACCAAGATAGTCTAAGCATTATTGAGTATGCTCAATACACCATGTCTTACATGTTTATTTATTCTGAACGACCAGGGACTTTAGCTGCACGAAAATATGATGATGATATTCCAGAAGCTGTTAAAAAGCGTCGATTGCAGGAAATTATTCGCTTGCAAAATCAGATTTCGTACAAAAGGAATCAAACAGATATAGGAAAAACCTTTAAGGTTTTGATTGAAGGCACTTCAAAACGTTCAGATCAAGATTTTAAAGGCCGAAATACACAAAATAAAATGGTCATTTTTCCCGTTGATGAACGTTATAAGGCTGGAGATTATGTCTATGTAAAAGTATATGAGGCTTCTTCAGCTACCTTGAAGGGCAACATGGTAGAAAAACCATAAGCATGGTTTAGTGTTTTTTTCAATTTTTCCTCTATTAATCATTTCATTTATAGGCTTCATGAACTTACAGAGTGTAAAACAACGTTTCGGTATCATAGGCAGTTCGGCAGGACTCAATAATGCCCTGAGTACTGCTGTTCGCGTAGCGCCAACGGACCTAACGGTACTGATAACGGGACAAAGCGGTGTAGGAAAGGAAGTATTTTCTAAAATAATACATTCATTAAGCCCTAGAAAACATAACAAATTTATCGCCATCAACTGTGGTGCAATACCTGAGGGTACGATCAATTCAGAACTTTTCGGGCATGATAAGGGTGCTTTTACTGGTGCTACTAGTGATAGAAAAGGTTACTTTGAAACGGTAGATGGTGGTACTATTTTCCTTGACGAAATAGGAGAAATGCCCCTTGATACGCAAGCTTTTTTGCTCCGTATACTAGAATCTGGTGAATTTATGCGTGTAGGTTCTTCTAAAGTCTTAAAAACGGATGTTCGTGTCGTTGCGGCCACCAATGCGGCTTTATTGGATAAAATACAAAGCAATAAATTTAGAGAGGATCTTTATTATCGATTGAATACCGTCCCCATTCGAGTACCATCTCTAAGTGAACGCAGGGAAGATATTTATTTGTTATTCAGAAAATTTGCTTCGGATTTTTCAGAAAAATATCGTAGTGAAACGGTACAATTGGATGAGGAAGCTCGAAAAGTTTTAGAAAATTATCCTTGGCCTGGAAATATTCGAGAGTTGAAAAATATTGCGGAACAAGTATCCGTATTAGCTCCAAATCGACGAGTTAATGCTCTAGAATTGATGGATTTTTTGCCTAAAAATGGAAGGCGAAATTTACCGATGGTTGCTAATGGAAATAATAATAGTCAAGATAGTTTTCAAGAAAGAGAGATCTTGTATAAATTGCTTTTCGACATGAAAAACGATTTGAACGACCTCAAAGGTTTGATTTTC
>JAHDHB010000382.1 GCA_020631545.1 Saprospiraceae bacterium
ACCTTTTGCGCCAATGTCGTCAAAAACTATGTGCCTATGTGGTTAAAAATCAACGTAATGAGATGCCGCTATAAGGGTAGTTACTACAGCTCTGCCGCTCTGAACCCACAACTTAACCAAGTATAGACTCCCGCAGCTTTTCGCTGTGAGGTTCAATGTGAAAAGGTCGGAAGACCTCCTTATGTCCCCTATGTAACCTTTTGCGCCAATGTCGTCAAAAACTATGTGCCTATGTGGTTAAAAATCAACGCAATGAGATGCCGCTATAAGGGTAGTTACTGAACATTTGTAAAAACTAAATGATAGCTTTTAGTAAAAGGCTCAAAAACTACAATTTCAAAAAATCAAGTACAACAGCCTCATCGCTTCCACGCAGTATAGTGTAGTAAATGCCTGATTTCCAGCCTGTAATTTCTAGTGTCGTCGTGTTAGGCGTTGAAGAGGAATAAACTAGTTGCCCTAAAGCATTAAAGACTTTAAGTTCCCATGCTTTTGTCAAATCAGGGTAGATGATATTGACGGTTGAATGAGCAAGGGTAGGGTAGAGGAAAACTGTACTTTCGTTACCCGATTCAAGGATCGGCGTAGTAGCTTCAATGGTGATCGTTTCAGTATAAGTGTTTGTTGTACAGTCATTAATGGCTGTTATGGTTATTGTGTAATCACCAGGGGCAGTGTAGGTATGCATGAAAACTTCCCCTGTAGAAGTCGTCGTCATTTGAGTTCCATCACCGAAGTCAATAGTCAACAAATCAAAATCTGTAGAAGCATCTGTTACTTCGATATCATTTCCATTTAGGGTAGTAGAAAAGGAAGCTGTAGGAACAGGGTCGGTGACTGTAACGTTGAAGCTGACAGGGGCGCCAATGGCATCAACACTATTTTGCTCCAACACGCTTAAGCTATGCATTCCTTGTTGATCCCATGCTATCGTGATACTGTTGTTGTTTTCTTGCAAAACCGTACCACCAATGACTTCCCAGCAATACGTAGAGCCAGCCGTCATAGGCACTTGATACGTAACCGTTTCGCCTTGGCAGACAAGGGCATCACCTTGAATCGCTTCAGTCTGAGGAACAAGTAAACCGTGTAAAAAGGAAGTAGAAAACATCTTCATCGTATCCAAATACTCTGGAGAAGTTAGCTCTGGCTCATGTCCTGCACCATATAATGGATAAAATTCATTGTAAACACCAATATTATTTAATCTTTCGGTCAAAGGGTAAGAACCGTAAAGCTGAGGGAAGATAGCATCGGCGCCAAAAGGAGAGCCCAAAGAAGGATTTACGATACCGTCATTTGTACCATGCATAGAAAAAACAGGGACATTATGTGGAGCATCGACAAGCGAAGTGTCGTTCACACCTCCCCAAAAATTAAGCACCGCGAAGGCATCAACGCGTTGGTTATTATTGTAATTATTACCAGAACAAGACAAGCAGCCCAAATCACTAGGCTCAAGGAAGATACCATAAGTACTTGCTGGTCGTTCATCCTCTTCGACATAAGCAGAAGATAAAGCTGTAATAGCACCAGCGCTTGTTCCTCCTAAAATAAATTTGCTAGTATCTATTTGGTATTGAATGGCATAATCCGACAAATACCGAAGTGCGGCTTGTAAATCTTGTACCGCACGATAAGTAGCACGTTCAGCACTTTCTCCACTCAATAAGTTGAAACCCAAGCGGTATTTTATCGCCACAAAAACATAACCACGCTTGGCAAAATATTCTCCTAGATCAGGGATCGGAGGTTGACCTTCCCAACCGACAAGGAAAGCGCCGCCATGCACAAATACAATCGTAGGCCGCTTAGATAGGGTATCATTTAGCGGAACATAAATATCCATAGGTAAATCTTGGCTAGAACCAAGGCCATAAGGATCCACATTAGCATAAATTTCTTGTTCGTAGATGAAAACATCATCTGCAATAACATCTACATAACGATTTTCGCCACAATCTTGCGCCAATAAAGCTATAGGAAGAGATAAAAGAAAAAATAGTAGGGTAGCGTGAAGGATTTTCATAATTAGATTAGGTTTTTTGCATAAAGCACAAAGATAATGAATTACTTATAATTCGTTTCATGAAATTAAAGGGAAATAGCGTAAGGTGAGGTATGGGGGTGGCGCAGAAGAGTCTTTTCTAAGTGAACCTATGTTTATAAAACCTTCATGGTAGCTTTTATCAAAGAAAATGGCGTCACTTTCGGTCTTCGACCTTATACGATTTAAATTTTCAACTTAAGTTTAATGAATTTTTCGAGTACTTTTATCGCTTTGCGTCCACCTTCTTTTTTACTAAGTAAGAATTATTGTTTTGTGGTGTTATTAATTTGAAAATCAGATTTTTAAGATTAATCTGATTTTGTCTATATTTTTTGTTGTAAGTGGTTATATAACGCTGTTTTGCTCTCCCTTTTTGTATACTTTATCAAAATCGCGTCCGAGGGGTAAAAAATAAAAGGCGCAACTTTGAGACATCAAACACAGGCACTGTAATCCCACACAGTGAAATGATGATAAAACTATGTTCTTTCTTTATAGGAGTAAAAAGTAGCGGATAACGCCCCCAATTGTTAAAGGCTACTTTTCAACTTCGCCTAATTACCTGCTAGTGGTATTACTTATGAATAGAACCACTAGAGTGCTGTGGAATGCCTCGCACTTGTAGCAGGATGATTTGCGGCTAAGCCGCTTTTTGTTACTTTATTTTACTATCACTATACAACTGCATATTGGGTGGAGGCTTTGGATATCCCATCCGGCCTCCATCACAGCAGTTTATTTACTTATTTTTTAAACAATATTTTACTATGAATTTCTTCAAGATCAACTTTAGCCTTTTAATTTTTGCTTTATTCTTATTTACAGGAACCGCTGAAGCTCAGCTTAATGTCCTTTCTGATGGTACTGTAGGTATCGGAACAACTTCTTCTAGCAATGCGCAATTGAGAGCTTACAACAATAGCGAAACTTACGGCGTGCGCTCTGATAACTATTTGACGGGATCAGGTTCTTCTTACGGATTTAGAAGTTACATCTCTAATGGTAGCACAGGGTATAAATTAGGACTTTTGATTAATACTTATCAAAACGGGAGTTCTTCAAGCTATACAAGAGGTATTTACAGCTATATTTCTCCTGCTGGTACTGGGAATGCTTATGGAATCGCTTCTATCGTAGGTAGTGGTGGTACGGGTACAAAATACGGGGTATATGCTTCATCATCTACAGGTTATGCAGGGTATTTCGTAGGGGATTTACATGTAACAGGAGCTATCAGCCTACTACCTCCAGTAAACAATCCTACTTCAAAAGCAGCTGTACTAGCGAATACGACTGAAAAAGTTAACAGCTTGACTGCCATGGCTGTACAATCTACTGACCGCAACGCTGCGCCTAGAACAAAGTATACCTTAGATGTTGCTTCTTTAAAGCAAGCTTTCCCTGAATTGGTTTATGAAGTAGAGCAACCAGGTGAGTTTGACGAAAATGGTGAGGCTTTAGAGCAAGGAAAAAAAGTTGTAACGGTTAACGCTATCGACTACAACGGTTTAATCCCTGTATTAGTACAAGCTATTAAGGAATTACAAGACGAAGTAGACGCTCTTAAGAGCAAATAATTTATCTAGTAGCCATTAAGCAATAGTATCCCCATAATTTTGCTTAACAAAACGCAATGATTTGGTCAGGAAGGAATTAAGATCAAAACAACAGTTGTCGATTCATTCTATTGGCCAAATCATTCTTCCCCAATCTTATTTTTATTATTTATTCAAGGAGGCAAAACATGCATCATGTTTATACCTAGGCAAAAAGTGAAAAAATTACATTTTCTGTACTAGGTATGCCTCTAAGATAATCTACTATTCCCTCAATTGCACTATGTTACTATCTTTGCAAAATAGGGGATTCAAACATCATTGACAATGAAAAAAATAATTATATATGCGATAACCTTTCTTCTTGCTTTTCAAGCATATGCCCAAAATGGAGCCGTTGCTAGAGCGATTGTAGAAAACCAAGAAGATGGTTTAGAGTTTACAACAATGGACGTTTTTCAAGAAGATGTCCAATCTGCAAAAAGCAACGAACGTACTATGGAAGTCCTAACAAAAGGTACACTTCTAGAATTGAACCCCGTTGCCTTTCAAAATGCACGAAAAGCAGGTGCAGAAGCCATTTCGCTACGCATTCCTACTATAGACAATCCAAATTTGGAGGTTTTACTCGTAAAAGTGAATATTCATACCGATGACTTCAAGGCGACCGATCAGTTTGGCAATGAAATCAAAGACGTAGACCTTGGTACACATTACCGTGGTATGGTCATGGGCGATACGGAATCTCTTGTTGCTATTTCTATCTTAGAAAACGAAGTAATGGGGTTTGTTTCTACTAGAAAAGGAAACCTTGTCATAGGAAAAATGGGTGGAAAAAACAAAGGAAATCAACACATTGCTTACTACGATAAAGACTTGATGATTCAGTCTGATTTTGAATGCGGTACTAAGGATGATGGCGTCGGTTATTTGCCGGAACAATTAAAACCATTGAATGTGAATGTAAACAAACTGAATACCGATAAATGTGTTCGTGTTTTTACAGAAATTGACGATGACGTTCGTGCAGATAAAGGTTCAGGAGCATTTGCTTATGTAGGGGGACTTTTCAACCAATCTGCTGCCATTTATGCCAATGAAGCTATTACCGTCGTCTCTTCTGGTATGTTGGCTTGGGTTTCTACAAGTCCTTATACAACAGGAAGTACAGCATCTATTCTTGGTCAATTTCAAGCTAATCGTAACGGTTTTAGCGCAGACCTTGCACACTTAGTAAGTTATAAAGTAGGAGGCGGAAGAGCAGCAGGCTTTAGCGGCTTCTGCAACGCTGATGAAGATGAAAGCATGTGCTACAGCGGTATTGCTTCTACTTTCAACGATGTACCACTGTACTCTTGGTCAGTAATGGTTTATACACACGAAATGGGGCACTTGATGGGCTCTCGCCACACGCACGCTTGTGTTTGGAATGGAAATAACACCGCTATTGATGGATGTGCTGGAGGAACGGAAGGCGGTTGTTCGTTACCTGGATTTCCTGCCATCGGAGGTACAATCATGAGCTACTGCCACTTACAAAGTGTAGGGATTAACTTCAACGAAGGTTTTGGGCCACAACCCGGTAACGTAATTCGTAACAATGCTAGCAACGCTACTTGTTTGACTTCTTGCTCTTGCTTGGATGATTTAGTCCTTTTCGGCAAAATGAGCAGCGGCACAAACCTTGATTATGAAGCAGCTAACACGATTACCTCTACACAAGTTATCACTGGAAGCACAGATGTCGATTACCAAGCAGGTGCCACTATCACGCTAGAAGCAGGCTTCTCTGTAGCCACAGGAAGTACGTTAAATGCGACTATCGGAGCTTGTACAAACGCCAAAATGGCCAAAGGCTATGTAACGACATCTGAAGTAGAAGAAGCGGCCATCAAGGCCAATGCATTCCGCGAAATTCCAACGGAAAATGTCATGACCTCGTTCCCTAACCCATTCAGCGGTACGACGACTATTGCCTACAATCTAAAAGAGGATACCGACGTTACCCTACTAGTATTTAATACTTTAGGCGAAAAAGTCAAAGTCTTAGTCAATGGACGACAAGCAAGCGGAAATCACGAAATCGCCTTCAGCGCAGATGGTTTAACTCCAGGGTTTTACTACGCTACACTTAGCGCAAATGGAGCTAATCAGACGTTGAAGCTCGTCATCAATCGATAATAGTTTAGGTTTTATAAGCACTGGATTTAATGTTGAGCGGTCAAGGTAATCTTCCTTGGCCGTTTTTTTACGTCAAGATTAAACATAATTAAAATCAAAGAAAATCGCCAAAAACATTTCCTACACAAAAAACGTAGAAGCCTATGCCCAAGCTCCTGCTCTTAATTCGTTAGATTTCAAGGAAAGGAATCCTTTGAGTTTACGCTAAATTCCAAATTCGTCATTCCAAATTCCCTACGCTTAATTTCTTCATCACTAAAACTACAAACGGTTGAAAAAAATGCGGAGAGGCTTAATTGCAAAGTCTATTAGAATTTATTAACTTTGAGAGTTTTATCAAGAATAACTTAAAAAGCCAAGGCGCCTAAAATGGAAAAAATACAGATACAGCATATTGGACCAATAAGGCATGCTGAGCTAGAATTGAATAAAGTCAATGTCTTGATGGGGCCACAAAGTAGTGGAAAAAGTACGATAGCTAAAATTATAAGTTACTGTCAATGGGTTGAAAAACGGTATTTATTAGATGGAAAATTTAGTTATACCTTCTCAGAAATGTTCATGAATTTTCATCGCATTGACGAGAATTATTTCACTGATGATTCCCTCATACAATATGAGAGTGATTTTGTATCGATAACTTATAAAGGAAACGAGAAAAAAGAAAGAATTCAAAAGAAAGAAAATAGCTTAAACTATCAGAAATCTAAAAATATCTACATTCCTGCTGAACGAAATTTTGTTTCGGTCATTCCTAACTTAGGAAAGTACAAGGAATCCAATGATAATATCATGAGTTTTTTATACGATTGGTATGATGCTAAGAAGAAATATGCTCAAAATAACTCCCTGCCTATCTTAAATTTAGGTGTCAGTTATCAACATATTGAGGAAAATGATGTAGATGTATTGATGCTTAGGAAGGCCAGCAAAGAAATTTTATTAAGAAAGGCTTCTAGTGGATTACAGTCTGTGATTCCCTTAGCAATACTCGTTGATTACTTAACAGATGGTTTTTACAAAGAACAACATTCAAGCTCTTTTGAAGAAAAACTTGAACTAACAA
>JAHDHB010000383.1 GCA_020631545.1 Saprospiraceae bacterium
TTAGGCTTACAGATGGGCATTTTCATTCATACACAAGTTATTCGAAATAATAACATTTTTTCAAAAAACGCAGGTCTTGTTGCCTTATTCCTCTATGATTAGGTTTTCAATAGCTTCCAAGCCAAACGCCCCATAAGTCCATCTCTTCCCCCAAACCAATCCAAAACAGCAGTTTGTTCAAAAAGTGTTGGCTTAGCGGAAATAATGAAAATATGTGAATTTGACGGATGTATTCTGAAATCATCGGCCTATCCTCAAAATACAAAATTCCAGACCCTCATGAAGAGAATCTGGAACTTGCACACCAAAACATTTATTTTGATGAATAGATGTCGCTTAAGTTAAGAAAGTGATGAAAACATGGATTAAAAATGGGTTTTAACAATCCATAATAGCGTCATCCCTTACTTTGGTATAAGCCACAAGAATAAAAAATATAGTAGTTGTTAGTATAAAATACGTAAAAAGGCAAATTATAAAAATCGGATAAAAACGATGTGGCTTCTATTCTTTCAGCGCTTTGAAAGTGTCCATGTAGTTTTGGCCATACACGCGAATTAAGAAAACGCCAGCAGGTAAGTCTTCAATATCAATTTTGATTTCATTGTTTCCTACCGCTACTTCTTGTTCCACTTTCTTCATCAACTTACCCGTAACGCTAACTAAATCCACATTCATTTTTTCATAACCTGAGTTGAAGTACTCCAAGGTGATGTTTTCACGAGCAGGATTTGGATACATCCGATAAGAAAATTTGCGAATAAAATTGGCCATTCGAATAGGACTATACACAAAGTTACCTGTATTATCCATTTGTTTTAGCCGGTAGTAGTTTCCTCCAGCACAAGGATTATTGTCTGAGTAGCTGTAGCGCATGTTAATATCAGAACCGCCCTGACCTTCTAAATTTCCTATACTCTCGAAAGATTCACCATCCATTGACCGTTCAACATCGAATAAAGCATTCGTGACTTCCGAAGAGGTTTCCCATTCTAGCATGACCTTGTTATCTAAACTATAGGCCATAAAATCCATTAGCTCAACTGGTGCTGGATCGTCAGTGGTTGTTTTTCCCTCTACTGCAAACGTGTAATGAGGAACCGCAGGGTTTTCTGACCCTTTAGTGTGGATTGATGAATGATTCAAGGCTACAGGAAGACTTGAAAATTGAGATTGATGTGCTTGTTTTTTCGTGTTCTTCATCTTCATGGAGGTCACATCCTGTGCTCCAAGCATTCCGACTATTGCGGAAAGTAGAATTAGTAAATTGATCTTTTTCATTAATGCAGTGTTTTTACATTGGAGAAAAAGACAAAATGGCTAACATTAAACCCTAGAATGCAAAAAGTTCGCCCAAAAACTGATTTGCATAGCTCTAGAAAATAATTTTAGTTGATAGCTTACCCTGCCTATGTTCACCGCTGTAGTTTATAGTTGAAAAAATAGTTTATGCTCGTTATCTCATGTCCATTTTTATCGATATTAAGGAGTCCCATTCATCGTGCCTTGGGAGCCTTGCCCTCTTCTTCGCAAGGAAGTATTATATAAGCTTGTTCGTGCGTCGATGATAACTTTTACGGCCATTTTTAGCTGTTTGTTGCTTTTTCGCTATTCTGTCCGTCATATGGGGTTTTAGTTTTTTTTGTAAAGTTCTTGTAAAAAATGATGTACAGTTTAACCAAAATAGTTTTTTGATGAATATTATTTGAGGGTAGTAATAATTCCCTATTAATTCTAGGTATTATGGTTGTTATTCTATAGAAGTTAATTCATTAGTTTAAGAGCATGATTTTAAGCGTTTTTTTTGTTTATTTTTGAGATAGACAGTTGATTGAAGGTTTGTAGTTGTGCTGGAGTTTAGGTCTATGGAGGTGTTTTTTAAGATAATTATTTTTAACATTAAACTTATTGGCCTTTGTTGCTTCCTGCTTGGTTTTCCCTTCCTATTGTTTCTTGTAGAAACCAGAATGCTATGGATACTATACCGTACTTGTTTCTAAAGTATTATTTTAAAAGAGGTTGTAAGGAATACTCGTCATTTAGCATTTTTTCTGGATTAGGCTGAGCGAATGAAAAGAAAAGTTGGAAGAATGTTGTTTTTTGTGACCGCTTAATTTGATAATATTGAGTTAGAATGTTATTTTTATAGACTAT
Organism: Saprospiraceae bacterium; assembly: GCA_020631545.1. Taxonomy (GTDB): domain Bacteria; phylum Bacteroidota; class Bacteroidia; order Chitinophagales; family Saprospiraceae; genus JAHDHB01. The sequence goes on from JAHDHB010000383.1 coordinate 2,155, forward strand.
CATAGGAGTAAAAAAGTGATGTTTTTTGGATTGCTAAATATTAGGTGTCTAATACCGTATTTTAGTGGTTGCTAAATAATTTAGCTATTTTTACAGTTGTTTTATCTTTAAGCATGCTAACCTTTTGATACTTCTCGTATTAAGAGTACTATCTAAATGAGTAGTTTATAATTGGCATGAATATGGGATGCATATCAATAAGAAAGTGTTAATATTAAGTAAAAACGACATGAGAAAAATATGGATTTGTGTTTTGTTGTTCGCATTTGCTGTAACATCCTGTAATAAAAAGGGGAGTGGTTCTAAAGGTGATAAATCGACTTCAAGTGTTGTGACTTATGGCATTAAGTTTAGGGCTGGGTCGTTTGAACGAATCTTAGAAAAAGCGAAAGAGGAAAACAAACCTATTTTCCTTGACTTTTATACGAGTTGGTGTATGCCATGCAAATGGCTTGAAGAAGACGTTTTTAGCCACCGGAATGTTTACGAGTATTACAACGACAATATTATTAGTCTGAAAATTGATGCTGAAAAAGGTGAAGGGCCTGATTTAGCTTTAAAATACAATGTGGTTGGTTACCCTACGCTCGTTTATCTAGATAGAAATGGAAATGTTTTAGATAGCCATGCTGGTATGACAACTATCTCAAATGTTGTCGTTATGGGAGAACGAGCTGTTCAGGAGAATAGTCTTTCTGGTGATTCTGGAAGCATGGAATAGGCCTGATTTAGAACTAATTGACAAGAAAATTAATAAAAAACGGTAAGGAAAATTTTCTAAAAAGTTTCCTTACCGTTTTTTATTTAACAAATTTAACAAATGTAGATGAACACAAAGTCGTTCTACATCTTTCTTAGCTTTTGCGTATAGCGCTTATCTCCAATTCTTGTTCTGAGAACATAAAATCCTGGTGCCAATCCGCCAACTTCCATGCGGTGATAAACGCCTTGTATCGCAACATTTTCCTCCTTTTTCATAAGACGCCCAGCAGAATCATACAATTCGAGTTGTACCGTTTGGCCGGCCATATCTGCATTAAAAGCGATATCAATGAAGTCATGAAAAGGATTAGGGTATACAAGGTGTGGTTGCGCAAGTTCGTCATTCTCTTCTCTCTTTAATACCAATGTCTCGGTATAAAAGAATTCACCATCAAAATCATACACCTTTAACCTAAAGTAGTAAAGATCTAACTTAAAGGGTTGATCAGGCGTTAGGAGATAGCCCGTTTGTTCTGCTGAATAGCCCTGACCATCTGTAAAAGAGTAGGGTAGAGTCACTAAGTCAAAATCTCGCCCATTTTTAGACGTTTCTATTTCAAAACCTTGACAACGATACTCCACACCAGTTATCCAATTTAGCTCTACTTCATCTTGATTCTTAAATTGAGCAGTAAGGCTAATTACATTCGTAGCTAAACCTTCTGTAAGGGCTCGTACCTCAATGTCATCAATCGCTAAGCCAGGATAGCGTGTTTCACTGTCAGAGCGGAATACAAAGCGGAAAGCAACATGTTCTGCCCCATCTAAGATATTGAGATTTGTTTTGTATTGTTTAAAGTCTGTACCGACTGTACGTCCTGTAAAATAATCACTTCCAGCAGGAAAAACGGTAGGGACTTCAGCATTTTGATTGGAATAATTGTACCAATTCTCTCCTCGTTCACCCAAAATACTCCATGAGTTGCCTCTATCTGTACTGTACTCTACTCTAAAACCATCAAATCCTTGCTGAATATCATATTTTGCCCAAAAGCTAAACTCATAAATGCCCGGCCAACGAAGCTCATAATTTGGTGTAAAAAGAATGGATTCTGTATTATGCTCATAAAAATTATCATTAAGACCTGTCACCCAAGCATTAGCACCACTGTGTGTCCCGCTTTTACCTGCTACACTCGAATTACCTAGCTGAAAAGTGGTTCCTGAAGTAGTTGATACGCCAAAATCCTCTGGTTGTGATTCGAAATCACCGCCATAATTACTGCTTTCCAAATCATAGGGCGTTGCTCTATCAGGCAAAACCCTAACATTCTCAGCATCGGAAAGTGCGCCATTTATCGTAAGAGAAACATTGTAGGTTCCTATTTCATTATAGGAATGCCTTGGATTTTGTAAGGTGGAAGTAGTCCCATCACCAAAATCCCATAACCATTCCGTAGGGTTGACAGAAAAATCCAGAAATTGCTTATTAGCTTGTAAATAAGTAACTTGTTCGGGAGCAATAATCGCTTTTGGAGGTGAGAAAGCATCTGTAGACCATAAACCACGCCCATGCGTTCCCGCGATAATTGCATTATCACTTGTTCTGGTTTGTAGCATATCCGTACGTACAGAAGGCATACTAAGGTTAGGCTCCCACGATGTTGAAGTGCCATTAAGTGCATTTGTCGTCCACACTCCTGCTTCGGTTGCTAAAAATGCTTGACTAGGGTCTATTGGATTGAATATTGCCCCTCGTACAGGTATATCGGGTAAATTCCCCTCTACACTAGTCCAAGTAGCACCACCATCCGTCGTTTCCCAGACACTATTGGTGCCATAGTTGGAAATGGTTGCTAAAAGGTGATCTTCATTTCCTAGTTCTATAGCGATATCCGAAATAAAACCAGGGGAGATATTTCCGCTTATGGATGTTCCCGTTAGAGATGTTCCTTGATCCGCATTATCGATTCGCATGATTTGGCCATTGGTACTACCAATATAGATACGGTTCGCTACATTTGGAGAAACGGTTAAATGACGAAAAGAATTGGGGGAATTTACTTGAAGAAATTCTCCATCAGGCTCCGTTATATCCCAACGGTAGATTTGACCTGCGCCACCATAAGCATACAAAATATTCGCATCATCATCATAATCTGATTCATTGATGAAACCTACTCCTATAGATACGCCACCCGCGTTGAAGGATTCCCCTTCATTGTCAGATAATAAATAGTTACCAAATTGCCAAGATACAATTTGATATTGAGGTTCATTTTGATCGATGTGGCAGTAAGCACCATCCGCACCAAAAGCATAAGTCGTTTCTGCTATTCCTACAGCATTAAAGCGCTGCGTACCATTGTCTTGAGAGCCTGCTAGGAAGAAGTTGGAGTAGATGCCTGGATGCATGGCGCAAGCATAAAACTGGGTTACATTATAGCGATCATTTCGATTTGTGAAGCGAACACTGTTAGGGGAACCTCCTGCATTTTCAGAGCGAAATACACCGCCATCATTACCTAAATATACAACGTTAGAATTTCCTGGTTCATACAGAATGAAATGCTGATCAACATGAACACCTCCTGAAATTAAGGTCCAAGAACTACCACCATTGGTTGACATAAATTGGTTAAGGGCACCAATGATTAAGCGGTTTGAATTATTCGGATCTACCGCAATGCACAGATTGTACCAGCCTTGCCCAGCAGCAAAACCCGATGGGGGTAAATCGCGAGGCTCCCAAGTAGCTCCTCTATCTGATGAACGATAAACATTGTTCGAGGTGTTTTGTATCGTAGTTACAGCATAAATAATATTCTCATTAGATGGTGATGTCGCTAGCTCAATTCTTCGAACATTATTTGGGATGCCATTACTTTGATCGACCCATGTTCCTATATCTCCAACTGTAGAACCTGCATCCGAGCGCCACACACTACCATTGCCATTAATGTGGCCTCCAGAAGCGTACAAAGTCCCATCAGCACCGATCTCAATGTCCGTCATGTCATTTTTTCCACCTGGTGTACCTGGACCAAGAACAGTATTCCACGTTTCTCCGCCATCTTGGCTACGTTTCAATCCTCCATTCAAGGTCACGGCATAAACATCGCCATTAGGGTGGACTAGAAGGCGTAAAGTATAATTGAAATCACCATTTACAGTATTCAAAAGGTGGCTCCAGTTATCCCCTCCATCCGTTGACTTCCAAATTCCTAAACCACGAACAAAACCATTACTACCATACCCCTCACCAGTACCAAAATACATGACTTCTGGATTATTAGGATCTTGCGTGATAGTGCAAATGGCTAAATTTTGAAAATTATCGTTGATAGGAACCCATTCTGGTGGATTTCGCTTAATCGTTGTCGTTTTCCACAAACCACCTGATACACCCGCCGCAAATACAGTATTCTGAGTAGGATCACCTTGGTCAATTAAGATTGCCCGTGTTCGGCCACCTATATTATAAGGGCCACGTTCTTTCCAAATAATATCCTCAAGGCCATTCGGGGTTCCTCGGTTGGCCTTTTTCTCTATTCTCTTCTGATTAATAATTTGATAAGCCTCTAGCAAGCGTTCACTAGGAGGATAACCCAAGGACAAATCCTTGGTCTTTTCTGCATTCTCATCCAAGGCTTCCTTGATGCGTTGGGCTTTTTTCTTCTTTTTTATGACGAAGGGAACATCATCAAAGTTGGGGGAGGTTGTTTGTTGCTTAGTGAAGAACCAAACAGCGGCAAGACAAACAGCGAAAACAATGGGGATAATAAGTCGCTTATTCATAGCTTTTATGGATTGCAAATAAATTAGAAGAATCAATTGCTCTTTGATATTTGAGTACATAATACGCAAATCAAAACATCTAACATTAATTCATGTTAGAACGCCAAAATACGAAAAATATATCGTTTTCAGTGTGTAGCAATAGAGTCTTAACATCCTAGTATCATGTCAAGCTATAA
>JAHDHB010000384.1:0-1644 GCA_020631545.1 Saprospiraceae bacterium
TTTTAATCTGGTCTTCTTAACTCCGATTAAACAATAAACCAACCAATTTTCTACTACACGTTGGATGGTGTGGAATGGTGTCCGCTTGGGAGGAGCCCCTTGGTGGAGGAACAAGGGGGTAGGGCATCATTCCTTTTATTTCTAGCTTTACTATCTCTATCATAAAGTTTGGGTTATTTGGCTTGTCAAAATCTGATTTTGGCAAGCCTTTTTTGCCTAACCAGTGAGACTTGTGGGTAGATTCGTGCGTTTGCAAGTCTGAGCTGTTCATGGAGTGGTCTCCTTCCCTCCAAACCTCTCAAGTTAGCTCACGCTAGGATTTCTCGCAAACTTCACAGGTTTTGGCCTCCTTTTTAAAAATATTGTAAAAAAATAAAGAAATTTTTTCCTTCTTACACCTATATATAAGAATTAAGTGAGCTGCTGTTTTTGCCAATAAACATTTGCTCAATGCCTAGAGGAGGACAAATAAAAGTAGGCAAAAAGGACTTTTACAAGTTGATGACAATATTAGGTTTTAAAATAATGCCTCACAAAATGAAGTTCAGCCACATTTTATTTCGCTAAAAAATAAAAACAAGGGAACTATCCAATCATTCTTTGGGTTTGGTATAATGAAGCGCATAAGCAACACCTTTTTTAACAACAGCAAATGTCATACACGCTTCAAAATTTTAAATGTTGCGAATGACGATTGCACAAAACTTAAGAATTATGTTTTCGAGAAAATTTAGACGAAACACCCTAGTAAGAGCATCTATTGCACCGGTTACGAAGCGAAGATATCTACGATAGTCAGGATTACAAAAATCCTGATTATCTCTCCCCTGAGAACAATCTTTACAACCTACAATTCTTCTTCGCTTTTCCAACCATAATTTGGGCGTTTCCTACGACCCAAGGATATGCAATATCTCTTTTGCAGAGAAAAGCGATTTTCACAACAACACAAGACGGAAACGTTCGCGGCTACTGTCGCCAACTATTAATGCTTGCGCTCTGCAAAAATGCTTTATCCTTCATTTTTCAAGGTTATGCCGGAAAAATAGGGTGTATTTCTGCTAGGAGGGCTGAACCATGCCTGTCGACAACTGCATATGAAGCAAACAAAGTGCAGTTATTAGGAAAAGTGGTGCTACACAGTATTTTTTTGCGGACTTTAATGTATAAGTCGAGCAAAAAGTAGAATAGCTAAAGAGCTATTTTAAACCCAAAATTACAATCAAATTTGAAATGAAGGATTTGCTCCAAAGCAGAATAAAATTTTAATCTAATTCCAAAAAAGATTAAAATTTCTTAAAAAAATGTTAAAAATTGGAACTTTTTTAGTGAAAATTTGGTTGTATATAGTGAAAGGCGCAATCAAAAAGCGCTTATTTCTACTTCGTAATTCGACGAAAAATGAATTTTTATTTTTAATCAATTACACATAAAATTTTAAACCATGCTAAGACGTAAATTCAGACGCACTACATTAGTTAGAGCACTCGTTACACCTGTGACAAAAAGAAGATATGTTCGTTAATCGAAGGCGGCAGAGGCTGCTGCCTCCTGATTTTACAAAAGCATTTTTTTCTTATTTCCTAACCATAGTCTCTGACTATCAAACTGTAAAAACCATGTTTAAACGCAAATTCAAGCGAA
>JAHDHB010000384.1:1744-6826 GCA_020631545.1 Saprospiraceae bacterium
CTTTCTTGGTCAAGGCTCCTACCGTTCCAATGACAAAGCGAAAGTTCCGAAGCTAGGCGATGGCTCAAAAATCGCAGAACCCCAATTTTTTATTTTCTTAACCTTTAGTCTCTGACTATCAAACTGTAAAAACCATGTTTAAACGCAAATTCAAGCGAACTTTCTTGGTCAAGGCTCCTACCGTTCCAATGACAAAGCGAAAGTTCCGAAGCTAAGATATTGTCCCCCTAATTTTGGATTTTTTATTCATTAACTCTATAAAACAGTAATATTATGTTTAAGAACGTATTAAAACGAATGTTCTTGGTCAATGAGCCTAATAAAGAACAGTTTGAAGTAGAAACGAGTGAAAAACATCTCGTCGAGCTTCAATTTTATTTCTTCATTCCATAGATTTTGGAATTAAAAAGGGTAAAGCCGAGGTGATTCTGACCTTGTGCTTTACCCTTTGTATTTTAATTTCCCTTAGTCCTAACCTGGCGAAGCCACTACCATGTAGAGCGTATTCCGCGATAGCAATCGCGGACTACAAGAAGCAGAAAATTGAGCGAAATCAAAAAACGTAACTACGGCTCTGCCCTCCTGTAATACCTAGCTATAAACTGGATATAGCACTAGTCGGTTATGTCTTTATTTTTGTTTTTTAGTGTTTTTCTCAACAGATCAGCCACCGTTCTTACGTTGTCAACCATAATCAGAGTAGGGTGGTGCATTGGTGCGCTCTTTTCAAAATCAAGCGTAGTAAAATCAACTTCCGTTTTTAGAACTAAATATAAACTACCTCTTCCATTTTGATGAACATCAATATAGATTTTGTCAATGTTATTAAGAGCAACACGTTTAATAAGTCTCTTTCGTGCTTGCCATAATTCAAAAATCACTTCTTCTTCTGTAAGGTAATATTTGGTCTTTCTTTTTCGTTCAGCCTTAAGAATATCGGGTAGCACGAGCAATAAAATGCCTAGGAAAACAACAAGGAGAGTGAGGTACAAATTGCTAAAATGAAAGGCCATAATGGCTCCACTCAAAAAGCAACCGACAATCCACCCAAATATATTTGCTCCACTTAAGGCATCATTATACCCATTGCCTTCTAATAAAGTAATACTGAATCCTGGTTTGGGAGTATCTGTCCAAAGTATGGTCTGCTCTTTTAATTCAGGGGCTCGTAAATGATAATTTTTAGTTTCCTTGAGGTAGGTCATGTGTTTGAGTTTATTGTTTATCAAGCTATAAAAAAATAGACGTATTATTAACAACCTTCCAAAGAGATAGACAAAGTGAGCGGTTTTTTAGATAAATACATTTTCTGGACTATGGATTAAATCGAAGAGTAGCAATCTAGCGAAGTGTAAACCTTTGGCCATAAAAAAAGGAGCTTCTATCAAATAGAAGCTCCTTTTCAGTGCCATATAGGCTGAGAAATATTTTAATATCCTCCACGGTTATAACCGCCGCCGCCGCCGTATCCGCCACCTCTTCCACCGCCATAACCACCACGGTTGTTATTTCTCGGTTTTCTTTCTTCAGCTTTTTTGACGACGATTCTTCTACCGTCTAATTCGTTGTCATTTAAATCGTTGATAGCATTATATGCTTCAGTTTCATCAGGCATTTCGACAAAGCCAAAGCCTTTTGAACGACCAGTTTCACGGTCAATAATAATTTTTACGGAGTCAACTTCACCGTATCCTTCGAAAGCTTGACGAAGAGTCTCCTCGTCAGTGTCATAGCTTAGCTTTGCTACAAAAATGTTCATAAAAAATAATTTAACTAATAAAATGGTTGATTAATTATTACTTGAGAATAATCAACCTGTCTCAGTGTGAGCAATAATTAAGCCAAAGATCTAAAAAAAATGCAATATTTTTCTGTTTTTTAACTAGGATATTTTCATTTTTTTTGGGAATCGTCCAAATTGTGGAAAAAGAAAGGTAAATCGCTCTTTTTGATGCGCTCTGACTGCTTTTATCCCCTTCGTTTGCAGCATTGTTCTTTTTTATTACTTAGGAAAGTCCTTTGGTGTAAGCAGACATTTCACTGCTCTAGAATAACCATTCGTCGAGAAAAAACATTACCACCTACTTCCAAGTTATAAAAATAAATACCAGGAGGTAAATGTTTTGCTTCGAATGGAATCCGATGCTGACCAGCAGCTTGATATTGATCAACCAGGGTAAATAGCTGCTGACCTAAGGTATTAAGAATGCTCAATTTAAGGTGTGTTGCTTTTGGTAGATGATAGTTAATCGTTGTTTCTACTTTAAAAGGATTCGGTTGTACAAAAAACTCGATGTCATCAAAATGCCAATCTGACATACTTGAAGGCATTTCGGCACAAGGGAGCGCCGCTACAGCGGAAGTATCTTCTAGAATGGTGGTTAAGGTATTTAGTGAAATATTGCAAAGGCGTTGCAGCCCTCCGCCGGGCCAGGTTACTAGGATAGAATCGACTTCCGTGATATTTCCTAGGCCAAAATGGAGGGTACTACTGTTTTGAGAAGCATGACTAGAGCCACCGCCCACCTCGCGCAAAAACGAACGCCCCTCAGCATACAAACGCACATGAGCGCCATAGGCATCGCGATTGCTGACCACGCCTTGCAAAGCGACTTCTACCCAGTTGGAATTATCGTTCAAATCATTTCTATACAGGACAATTTTAGGCATCGCTTCGACCAAGGAATCAAGGATAACGGTCAACATATCTACATCGCCATCCTTATCATAATCCCCAATTATCGAACCACGGCCAAGACTTACATCATCTATTCCCGTCAAAACACTCACATCTTCAAAGGTGCCATCTTGGTTATTTCGATATAATTTATGCGGATCAGGTAGCGAAGTTTTGATGAAATCCGCCGATGGAATTTGACCATTACAAACAAAAAGATCTAAGTAGGTATCATTGTCGTAATCGAAAAAAGCTGTTCCCCAGCCAGTAGTAAGCAAGGAATCGTAGGTCGTGTTTTCTACACCAGCGCTAGTAGCCACGTCCAAAAAAGTACCATCTCCTTGATTTTGAAGCAAGGCATTGCGGCCTAAATTGGTAATATAATAATCCAAATCATCGTCCTCGTCATAATCGCCAATCGCAATGCCCATTCCATACAAACCAATATCCGCTCCAGAAGCAGCACTAACATCATTAAAGTCAGGGTTTTGAAATAATTGATTGGGGACAATAAACTCTCCAAAATCATTAGCGACCATCACATCAATATTCGCATCACCGTTGTAATCCGTTGCTGCTACTGCAAGACCACAACTCTTGGTCATTATGTCAAAATCTGATGCCCGATTGGTGAAGGTGGCATCGCCATTATTCATGTACACAAAATCGGAGTAGCAATCATGGTCAAAGCCATAAACTTGGTTGCTTGAATCTAGGAGAACGGAGATTTGATCTACATAATTTGTTACATAAATATCTAGAAAACCATCCAAATTGAAATCGCCAAAAGTAGCACTAGTGGACCAAGCAGCATCGGTTATTCCTGCGGAAGTAGAGATGTCAGAGAAGGTACCATCGCCATTATTTTTATAAATTCGATTGGGCGTAGGCGCAAAAACTCCATCATTGGCCCACCAAGTGGTCAAAAATACCTCGCGATAACCGTCATTATCAATGTCGCCTGTTGTCACGCCATGCGTAAAAAAATCATTGGTTGCTTCTAGACCTGCACTAGCCGACACATCACTAAATGTGCCATCGCCATTATTATGGTATATGCGATCCGAATATTTTCCTCCTGCAATATAAATATCTTCCCACCCGTCCTTGTCATAATCAAAGAAGGCCGCACCACCGCCCATTCGCAGGGAATCGCCAAAGACAAAATTAATACCAGCATCCAAACTCACATCGGAGAAACCTTGTGCTAGGAGGCTGTGGTTACAAAGACAAAATAGTAAAATATTGAGAATAATGTAGTGGTGTTTTTTCATAGCTGTTTGTTGAGGAGCGGTAGGAGGAAACTTACATTTTGCTGTTTTCTAAACACGAAATTACAAGTAGAGATGTTGAATCACAGCTCGTTGCAAAGTTTTTTTTGACCGTATATTCGTTCTTATGTACTCTTAAAAGGTCTACGACCCCCTTCTATGTCCTTCTTCATCCAAATTATTACGCCAAAACTTATATGCTCTTATATTACTTATGTGGTTCAAAATACGCCAAAACGATAAGAAACATAGAAATAGAAGACTTATTCCTTAATCTCCAAAATTTTCATTTCTACACGTTGGTTCTTCTTTCTGCCTGCTACAGAGTCGTTTGAAGCAATAGGCACTGTTTTCCCATAACCTTTAAATCGTAGTCTAGTAAGAGGAATACCACGCTCCGTCAAGTAATCCGAAACGGCTTTAGAACGATCTTTGGATAATGTTCTAGCGAATTCATGGCTACAAAGGCCATTGGTATGTCCACTGATTTCTACGATAATGTTTGGATTGCTCTCCAAGAAAGCAAAAGCACGCGCAAGTTCAACATTAGAAGCCTCTTTGAGCGTCGATTTGTTCGCATCAAAGTAAATATTATTCAAAGGAATGATTTGGCCTACTTTGATGGGATACAAGACAATATCTTTTTCTAAAGAACGATAATCCGAATCCTCCTTTGGGGTGGAAGTAGGCGCTTTATCTGGTCTATTTTGCAAGGCGAGTTGTCTGTCGCGCTCTTGTTCTTGCATTTGGCGACGAATCTTTTGCTCCAATTCTCTACGTAATTTCTGCTCCAACTCCTTTTTCAAGCGGTATTCCATCTCCTGCCGCAGTTCCTCTTTTAGAGGATCGCGCAATTCATCTTTCAATTGTTTTTCGACATCGTCCTTCATTTTATCGCGCAATTCATTTTCAATATCACTACGCAATTTATCCCTCAAATCATCTTCCACATCCTTCTTCATATCATCTCTAAGTTTGTTTTCCACATCTTTGCGAAGATCATCCTTCAATTTATCCTCCACATCCTTACGCATATCATCTTTTAATTGATCTTCAATATCCTTTTTCAAATCATTGCGCAATTCATCTTCGACCTCCTTCCGCAAATCGCCTTTCAACTCTTCTTTGACATCC
>JAHDHB010000385.1 GCA_020631545.1 Saprospiraceae bacterium
GAAGCTTTAAAATTAAAAATATTAAACTAAAAAAAGACCACTAAATAAATAGTAAATTGTGTTACCTGAGCCTTTATAACTCGTCAAAAGAAGGTAACTTATACATTTTTATATTCCATGAGACGTAGTAGAAGTGAAGATTTTTTAGGCTATAGCCTACCTATATTGAAGGAAAATGACCAATACATGAAAACACAACTACATGAAATCAGGCGATATTTTATTAAAATTAATTCATTCTCTTACTCCTAGTGAGAAAGGGTATTTCAAAAGGCAGGCTTCTCTAAACCGAAAAGACAGCAAACAATTGCGTCTATTTGATTTCTTATGTCATCAACAAGTATATGATACTAAACTTATTGTACGTAAGTTTGAGAAAGAAGATTTTGTAAAAAACCTTCGTATCATAAACAAAGCACTTAACGAGGCTATCTTAAAATCTATGAGAGCCTACCATAGCCAAAAAAGTGTTCAAAGAATTTTGCCTAATCTCCTTCTCGATATAGAATTCGCTTTTAAAAAAGAACTTTATGATACTTGTGATGAATTGGTCAGCAAGGGCTTAGACTTATCCATTTCGCATGAATTTCCAAAATATACACTTCTATTTAGGCATTGGAAATCTCGTATTCGTAAACGAACGTTAAGAGATTATCAAATGAATGTGGAAGCCTTAGACAAAGAAAAAACGGATTATCTCTATGATATTCAACAAATTGAAAATGAAATTCATCTCTTTTTCTGGGAGTCTAAGCTAATCGGCCTTACCAAGGGGCTTAATAATCCCTTAGTACAAGAGGAATTGAATGAATCCATCCATGAAAAAGAGGTATTGGACTTCAAGGAGAAAGATATGTCGGTTATGACTAAATTCCGGTACTTTAATGTTTGTGGTTTATACTATTTCTATGTAAAAAACGATAATGAAAAAGCCTACGAGTATTATAAGAATGGATTAGCTCATTTGGATAGCCAAGAAAATGCCACGGTAAATGTCATGGAAAATCATGCTAATGTACTGATTACCTTGATGTCCAATGCTACCTATTCCAATAAATACAACGATTTTTATAAATTTAGAGAGGAGCTAGAAAATTTATCTGAAAAATACGCCTATCTAAAGAAAAGAGAAACCTCTAAAGTCAAGGTTGATTTTATTATACCTATTATCAATCTTATGTTTTACAACCATTTTGGGGAATTGAAGAAAGGCGCCGAAATCGTTGAAACTTTTAAGAAGAAGAAAGCTAAATATTTTTCTGGTCATTATTTCAACTTCCTCAAGTACTATATGGTGGCCTATCACGAGTTTCTCAAGGGAAATACCGATGATGCCTTCGCAGAACTCAGCACCTTATTAATGGTGCCGAGTAAGGAAACGAATGAAAGGATTGCCTATCATTCAAAAGTTTTGACGCTTGTTTTGCATTGGGAGCTTGATAACCACAAGTATCTCCCAAATATGCTTAGGAGCTTCACACGCTACCTACATAAACATCAGCGAACCTTTGAGTTCGAACGACTTTTCCTACGTTGTTTTAGAGCAAAGGTGAAATACAGAACAAAATCAGAGTTGAAAAAAGAAATGCAAGAAATTCACAAAGAATTATTGCTCAACAAAGAAGAGTTAATTAAAGAATTACCCTATTTCGATCTTATTGCTTGGATTCAATCCAAAATCGAAAATCGACCCATCTACGAAATCCTCCAAGAGCAGGAGCGTATTTAAACGAAAGAACGATAAAAGAATAAGAAGGTAACAACAAGGTATTGAATATCTTGTGATGTTGCACCCAAAGAATTCAAGTAGGAAAATACGCCACTCATTTGAATTCCATAAGGAAAACACGCCACTCATTTCCGTAACCCCCGATTTCAATCGGGGGACAGAACCCACATCAATTTGACTAAAGAAAACCATTGATAATCAGTAAAAGAGTCTTAGGATTTTACCAAAACAGCAAAATCCTAAGGCTCTCCAAGTAAATAATCAGCCAAACAACTCCTAACTCCTAAGCTGGCGAAGCCAGAACCAAGAAAAAGCGTTTTGCTTATGAGTCTTAAAAAGGTCGCAGACCTCCTCATTAAGTCTTTACGTCTAGGACGTCACGTTATACTTATATCTTCTTATGAGTCTTCTATGGTTAAAAAATCGCCAAAACCATAATACCACATTTCATTTTCTGTACAAAAAACGCAGAAGTTTATGCCCAAGAGCCTAACTATAAACTTTTTACTACCTTCATAGCCTTCCCACGCGTTTCCGCTCCAACCCATTGAATAAAGTAGATGCCTGGCTCCCAGTTATGCCCAATTTCAAGCGTACTAGCACGATTGTTCAAGTTAATTTGTTCCACTAGTTGCCCTAGACCATTATAAACTTCTAAGAAAGTCATCTCTTCACTAGTCGTTTTTAAATGTTCCACTGTGATAGCCCCTTGGAAAGGATTAGGCGCTACGCTTAAAAAGGTCTTTTCAGTGATATTTTTAATACCAGTTGTAGGCTCGTCCGTCACTCTAAAGAAATCGACACCACTTTCAGTAATATCTGCAACACTAGTTGGTAAATCAGAAGCCTCAAAAATGATTTGCATCGTACTAGTCAAGGCCATCGTATCTAATACACGATACGTCGTATTCGTCCAACCCACAGGAAATGAAGCCGTAGGGAAAATATTTATCATGGTCATGTCTGTCCCATTGGTCAAATAAACTCTTAATGAATCATCACCAAGTACAGGTGGAAAACCATTGTCCAAATTGACAGAGAAGAAATAAGAGAAATAACCAATGTGCGGATCCGTATAGCCCGTTAAATCAAAAATAGGAGAAGCCAAGCTTGTTGTTCCTCCATTAACATTACCAGTTTGGGGATCAGCCGTGTTTTCTGTTAAATAACACGTTCTTCCAAAATCCACAGTAACATCAGCAGAAGGAATTGGTGCTTGTATCGGAATAGGTTGTCCAATCTCCCAGTGGCCTTTTACGGCATCTCCAGAAACCGTCCATCCCAAATCTAAGCCGAAACCATCTTGAATACCTTTTTCTAGGTTGATAGTGAGAGTGTTATTTGAAGGAGTGATAGCGAGGTTGACCACTTCTTTTTCCTTATATCCCCATTTGCCCGCTAGAATACTATAAGAATCCTGATAGAACGTAGGGAGGGTGAAATTTCCTGCTCCATCTGTAGTTACATCATACGACAATTCTGAATTGTATATCCTAAGCAGACCATTAGAAATAGGATTTCCAGAGTCCATATCACGAAGTTGCCCCGTAAAAACAAAAGGCGTAAGAGGAACTAACGCTACATCCTGAAGAGTTGTTTGCCCATTCGTCAGCGTTACGCTAACTGTCTGAGGAGCATAAGTCGCTTTCTTAAAAGTTACATCAAAAGTACCCGATTCAGCATAGCCTGTTTTATAATTACCAGCAAAATCGGATGAAGCGGTAACTGGAGTAGCAGCAATTTCGATATCGACACCATCAATCGCTAAACCAGAATCATTATCCGTTACCATACCTTCCAAGTAAGCAGCCTCTATATAATTCGGCTCAAAGACATAAAGCCCATCAGCAATGTCCGAAACCAAAACCAAACCTGAAGGTAAGAAAGGATAAGCTCCCCAAGCACCGTTAAACCCAGCACCTTGACCAAAATAGGTGTCATAATTTCCAACCTCTACCATATTACTAGGATCTGAGACATCAACTACGATCACACCATCAGAATAATAGGAAATCACTAGGTAATCGCCCTTAACGTGCGTGTTATGAGGAATGACACCATCACCAAGCGTCTCCAAAGGGCGAAATTCATCCAAAAGCTGAATGTTCGATAAGTCCGAAACATCATAAGCTGCTACAGGTGCATTCGCCGTCTCATCTGTCGTATAAAGCGTATTGCCATCATCCGAAAGCCATACATTATGGGTGAATAAAAACGGCGTAGGCTGAGTAGCCATTATCACAGGATTAGACTTGTCCGTTATATCCACAACAGAAAAATATCCTTCGGAAATATCGGCACTCCACATCGTATCTCCGCGTACAAAAACATCATGAGAATAAACCGCAGGTCCAGCTCCAAGATAACTAGGATTCATAGGATTCGTAGCCACATCAATGAATAACATACCTCCCTCATTCAGCGTACTTCCAGCGATGTAAGCCACGCCATTCTCATCAATATAAATATTGTGCGCTGTAGAAAGATTGGCCGTAGTTCCATTTATCGTAAGGCTAGGCTTCCAATTCACAAAAGGTAGAGCCGTCATTTGATCGTGGTCTGTCATATCAATGATCAGCAAGCCATCATTCCCCTCGTCAGCTACCACATAAATGTATTCTCCAAATGATTTAAGATCACGCCAATTAGAACTAGAACCTGTAATGTAATCCCGTAGTAAAGGATTGGCAGGATCACTAAGATCGACTATTCCCACACCGTCTTGAGTGCCGATGACCGCATATTCAGTACCATCAGGAGCCACATACCCCCAAATATCGTTACAGTCTCTTCCAAAACTTAAATTGGAAAGCAAAGACATGTTTAATTGGGCACTTACAAGTAAGGTACTACAAAGAAAACCTAGGAGTAGCGTATATTTTTTCATATCAAGAAATATTTTTCTGATTTAATAATCGAATGCTTAAAATTAATTAATGTTTAATGGAATAAAGATGAAATTAGATGAATGCAAGATTCTAATAGATGAATCTTAACGTATTCTGAATTTATACCTCCCAAAACTTAAACATGTAAGTAGCACAGGACGGCGAGTCCGTAGTTAAGAATTCAATTATCCATCAAAAACTTTGTGTCTCTGTGTCTTTGTGGCGAATTTTATACGTGTATTATATTGCCACAAAGACACGCAGACACAAAGGGATAGCGTATTTTACGACATTTTTAATATTGACTTTTGCACAGAACTCTAAGAGAAGCGTCACGCGGTGGCCCCTAAAGCCACCCCGTGACCAAGCTCCATTCTTAAGATAAACCATCTCAACTTTCTATTACACCGACACCCCATTGCTTTGATTTCTAACTATATAGCGAACATAAGGTATAAGACGGTGAAGCCGTAGTCAGCCATGATAGCTATCGGGAGTTGCCGTCTCTACTAAAAAACAAGCGAAGTTGATTGTTGAATAAAACCATGATTGTCAGTCCTTTAGGCTTGTATAGGGATGAAAACTTTGTACAAAAAACAAACTTTCGACGTTGTGTGTACAAAAACATAACAACCGCCATAAGAGTTATTGGTCTGCTTAAGTCTTAGGTCTCAAAACCGACTGAATGTTTCTAGGGCAATACTCTCCCGCTCCATACCCCTTTCTTTCTTCAAAAAGAAACCGTATATTAGACCATCAAAATGACAAAATAATATCCAATAGAATGAGTACAACTCCTATCACCGTCAATGAAATACGAAACGAAACGCCAGGCTTAATGCCCTTGCTCCCCTTACTCTATATCGCTTGGGCGGATGCCGTACTAAGTCCTAGTGAAGTAAAACTCATCACCGCTCAAATCAAGGGGATGGATTGGCTAACACCTCGGGAACAAGAAGTTGTTCAAGAATGGACGAATCCTGCCGAACCTCCTGTACCACCATTACTAAACAGTTGGGTGAGTCTCATTCGGCGATATTCTGATGGGTTGGATGTTCATACTAGGCAAAGTATTGTTGATTTAAGCCTCAATATGGCCGCAGCAGGAACACAGCAAGTTGAAAAAAAGTGGACAAGCCAAGGCGCTCGAGAAGCTTTAGAAAAAATAGAAGAAATCCTAGGACATGTAGCCCTAAAGGATTATGAAAACTTTTTTAGTGAAGAAGAACTGCGAAAGCAACGCGAAAAAGTAGACAAAGTAGCTGCTTTTGATGTAGAAAAAATGACTCAATTGCTTGATGGTGAAAAAGCAAACTTGAAAAAACGCGCTAGAGCTTTACTTGCTGATCCCGAATTTAAAGTCACCCATTTTCGAGACAAAGAAGTGTACCGAAAACAAGTACTACAATGGTGTCATTACCTCGCTCAACAAGGCTTCGGAAAACTTCATTTTCCGGAATCCGTAGGCGGAAATAATAGTATTTCACAGTACGCAGCCGTTTTCGAAACCTTGGGGTATCACGATCTTAGCCTCACCATTAAGTTTGGGGTACAAGTCGGGCTATTTGGAGGTAGCATCATGGCTTTAGGAACTCAAAAACACCATGATAAGTACCTGAAAAGGGTAGGGGACTTGGATTTATTAGGCTGTTTTGCAATGACTGAAACAGGACACGGCTCTAATGTTCGAAACTGTGAAACCACCGCTACTTTTGATGTTGAAAAGCAAGAATTTATCATTCATACACCGACTAATCTTGCACGTAAAGAGTACATAGGCAACGCCTTGCACGGTCGGATGGCCAGCGTTTTTGCACAATTATACACCAAGGGGGAATGCCACGGTGTACACGCATTCCTAGTCCCTTATCGAGATGATGAAGGGAATACCTTGCCGGGTATTCGTGTAGAAGATTGTGGTTATAAACTAGGCTTAAATGGTATTGATAATGGTCAATTTTGGTTCAACCAAGTACGCATTCCCAAGGAGAATCTCCTAGATCGTTTTGGGCAAGTAGCCGAAGATGGAACCTACACGAGCCCTATTGAAAGCCAGTCACGGCGCTTCTTTACCATGCTAGGAACCCTAGTAGGAGGGCGTGTTTGCGTCCCCATCGCGGGACTCAGCGCTGCCAAATCAGGTTTAACGATAGCCGTCCGTCATGCCTTAAATCGTAGACAATTTGGCCCAGAAAAC
>JAHDHB010000386.1 GCA_020631545.1 Saprospiraceae bacterium
GATCCTTTTGTGTCCATCCTTTTTGTTCCAAGATGTAGTAGATTTGCTCAATAATGTCTAGTGATTTATTGGCAAATATCTCTAAGTGATAAGGGAGGCTTTTGTCGATTTCGTCAAAATAAAGGCTTGGCATATTGATTGATTTGATAGTTGTAAAAAACAAGGTATATGGTTAGAACTGATAATGGCAAGTCAAATGTAAAATCCTATTTCGCAATCATTAGATTCAAATTCTTTCCCATTTATACGAATAAATCCATCTTTTAGTTCCTCTTGGATTTTTTTGGCAATTTTATTTGCTAATCTAAAATGCCTACTAACATTAGAACATTTCTGTGCCGCATTTTCGGTTTTTACACCTCCATTGCATAGTATGACAATGTTTTCGCTGAGTTTTACGCAATACAGACGTAATTTAGAGTGCAACATGACTTTTACTGCTTGATTTTTATTGGGTTTTGAAGGTAAAGCATGGGCGTTATTTTCAAATCTAAAGAAAATATCTTTGGCTCCTTTTTGGCCCATTACTTTTAGGAGTTTGAATATGGTTCCAAATTCTTCATAGTAAGGGTGGTTGGGGGTGTTGTATTTTTGAAAAAAATTATCGGTTTCGCTGAATTCGTTCATTTCGTCTTCAATAGTTAGTCGTACTGTGTAGTACTTTACTTTTTCTAACGTATAAAATCCTTCAATAGTTGCAAAGGTATTCACTTTTAAGTATATTTTGGTTGTTTTTTTACCACTTTAACATATTGGTATTGGCTTTCTGAGTGTAGGCGCATCGTAGTATTAGGTATTACTTGATGTGCATTTGCTTGGATTGTAGTGTAAAAGTAAGAATAGTTTTTTATAAAACAAAGAGTGAATATTTTTAATAAATTAGATGTACCGTTGGTTGTTTTTTCTGGATTTTTCTTTTTTAAAAGAAGTTTAATTTACCAATTTATTCCTGCGGTCAAACTTAGCAATTACTTCTAAGCTGAGATAGCTATTGTCAAGAAAACAATGTTTTGCTTATGCGCTCTCCTAATATGTTCTTTTTGCATCTAGAAAGTTAGGTTAGTCTTATATGCTATGTACTACCATTTCGTTGTTTTTTAATACGAAAGTAAAAGGAAAATGTTGAATTACAGTCTATTGTGAAATGTTTTAGTCGTTTTTGAAGGTTGAAAGTTTATCACGTTCAATTCTCGCCAAACGGTAACTCGTAATTCCTAATTCGTCATTCCTAACTATATATTCTCCAGCTTTCCCGTATTCGTTATTATTCCAAAACTCCTTAAAAAAAAGTACCTTTGCGGAATAATCAAAAACTGAATAAAATGGAGCAGTTAAAATCATATTTTGATGCTAATAAAGCACAATTTCTAGAGGAATTGAAAGCCTTGGTCAGTATTCCTTCTGTAAGTGCCGATCCCGCCTTTAAAGAAGATGTAGCACGAACAGCAGAATTTGTTCGAGAAAAGCTAGTCGAAGCAGGCTGTGAAAAGGTCGAGATTTGCCCTACGGCAGGCCATCCTATTGTTTATGGAGAAAAGATGATTGATGATTCTTTACCAACTATTTTGGTTTATGGTCATTATGATGTTCAACCACCAGATCCGTTAGAGCTTTGGGAATCAGGTCCCTTTGATCCTATCGTAAAGAAAACAGCTCTACATCCTGAGGGCGCTTTATTTGCTAGGGGAGCATGTGATGATAAAGGACAGATGTATATGCATGTAAAAGCATTTCAAGGAATGGTAAAACATGGTCAGCTCCCTTGCAATGTAAAATTCATGATAGAAGGAGAGGAAGAAGTAGGCTCCGAAAACCTAGGAACCTTCATCAAAGAGAATCAAGAAAAACTATCTGCTGATGTTTGTTTGATTTCTGATACTTCCATGATTGCGAATGATGTGCCTTCTATTACTACTGGTTTGCGAGGTTTAAGTTATGTAGAAGTGGAAGTGACTGGCCCTAACCGTGACTTACATTCTGGTGTTTATGGCGGGGCGGTTGCCAATCCTATCAATGTACTTTCGAAGATGATTGCCTCCTTGCAGGACGAAAATAATCACATCACGATACCAAATTTCTATGATGATGTTGTCGTAGTAAGTGCTGAGGAACGCAAAGCGATGAATGAAGCTCCTTTTGATTTGGATGCATACCAAAAAGATTTGGATATTGAAGCTGTACAAGGAGAAAAGGGCTATACTTCCTTAGAACGTACTTCGATACGACCAACGCTTGATGTAAATGGAATGTGGGGTGGTTATATAGGAGAAGGAGCAAAAACTGTTCTACCTTCTAAAGCATTTGCAAAAATAAGTATGCGCCTAGTCCCTAATCAAGATCCAGAAACGATAACAGCGCTTTTTGTCAAGCATTTTGAACGTATTGCACCTGCCTCCGTCAAGGTGAAAGTTACACCGCACCATGGAGGTGATCCAGTTGTGACACCTACAGATTCTATAGAATATAAGGCAGCGGCGAAAGCTTATGAGGCGACCTTTGGAAAAAATCCTATTCCTCAGCGATCAGGAGGGAGTATTCCTATTGTAGCTTTATTTGAGCAATTGCTTGGTGTTAAAACGGTATTAATGGGATTTGGACTCAACTCTGATGCCATTCATTCCCCCAATGAGCACTTTGGTTTGTTCAATTATTACAAAGGGATAGAGACTATTCCATACTTTTACAAGTACTATGCGGAAATGAAGAAATAGCCGCTTGGTTGGATTATCAAAAATTCCTTATAGCACGATGCTGTAAAGCGATAATTTATTCTTCCCCCTTCAGGAGTTGCAAAACGATTCTTTTGAAGGGGGATTTCCTATTGGTCGTAGTCATTGTTTTGTATTGAAAAGAATATAATCATGCCCAATAATTTGGAGGGTACAAGCTATTTTGTTTAAATATAGGGAGTTAGATGTGCTTTGGTGTGGGTGTTGTTATATTATTGATGAATAATTAAAATTTATGTTCAAAACTAGAGGGAGAATTAACAAGGTGAAATTATAAAAGTGTGACTTATTCTTCTTTTCTAAAAAAGAAAATTAAGTGAAAGTTTAAAGGGATGGTTTTGTTGATTCTAGGTGCTTTTTTAAACTGTAGATAAAAGGCAGTCATAAAGATTTTGGGTTTAATGTATTGCTTGAACCATGACTCGCAAAATGTTTTCTAAGGAATAAAATAAGGGCATCCTTCATTTTTCTGGAGTTTTAGAGAATATAGAACAGAAAAAAATAAAAAAATGTGGATGGAAAAATGATATTTAAGCTCCTTATTAATCAACTTTGCATGTCATGTTTTTATCTTGTCTTGTTTTTTATGTAATGGGTTTAAAAACAATGCATAGGTAGTTCCGAAACCTACAAAAGCCCTAAAATGTCGTCAAAGAATTTTTATTCAAATTCACCAAAAAAGTTGTATCTTTAAAAAGCCTTGTAAACAAGCCGAAGAATTGAACTTTGCGGAGTTGTGAGGCACGGAAGAAGGTTTTTGTTTAATTGTATGCGTGTAAAAATTATGTAACCTGAGCAAAAAAGCACGTCACAATTTAAACTTCTGGATTTATGATGTAATTGTAAATCTCACTTTATTTGTTCAAAAATTAATATTCACACCCAACTTTTTTAGGTAGTAGTACCGTTAATATTATTGTACCGCGGAAACAGCCCATGAGATATTCCCCACATAGCACGGACATTGAATTGGTAGAAGGATGCCGAAACAGGAACCGTTTGGCCCAAAAGTACCTTTATCAGAGGTATTTTGGGAAAATGCTAGGAATACCCATGCGTTACACAGGGAATAAAGAGACAGCAACAGAAGTGTTGAACATGGCCTTCTTTAAAGTTTTCAAGTCTATCGACAAGTATGAGCCCTCTGGGAAACTACACAATTGGATCGCAAAAATTGTTTTTAATGCATCCATTGATCATGTAAGACAACATACGGTTTATAAACAACGAATGGATTTTGAAACGGAAAAAGAGGCCGTCATTCAATGTGAAGCTCTTGAAAATCTTTTAGTTGAAGATCTGTATAAGCTTATTCAACTTTTACCACCTGCTAGTCGAACTGTTTTTTGCATGTACTGTATTGATGGGTATAAGCACAAGGAGATTGCCGAACAGCTAAATATTAGTGTAGGCACTTCAAAATGGCATCTTGCCTTTGCGAAGAAACAGCTCCGAAAGCTTCTTAAAATTACTATGATTGAAGAAGTATAGGGTATGAATTTTTTTGATAAAACCCTTGGACGTTTTTTTCGTAAAAAGTTCAAGGAACATGAATTCCCTTTTGACGAAGGGGCTTGGGCGAAGATGGAGGCTATGCTGGATGATGATCCTGCAAAACCTGTCTCTTCTAGTCGCTTCAAGGCCTTACCCTCTATCGTATTAGGTATTGCCCTCATGCTTGCCCTTTTAGTTTATTTCCAAACTACTTCTAATCAATCGCTTTTAGATGCTCTTCCTGCTGAGCAATTCCCTACTACGACACTAAGCATTGGAGAATCAACATTTGAAACTGTTGATTCAAGGATAAATGATAATGCAGTTAATTATTCTCCTTCTTTTTCTCCCTCACCTGAAATACCTCTCGAGTACGATTTTCAAACTTTAGAATCGCTTAAGTCACTTGGCGATCTTTTTAATGACCTTTGCTGCTATAATCGAATTTTAGAAGATATCGAAAGCATTGAGCCTGTTATTGCTCACAAAAACTATGCGGCTATAGCAAAGCGTGGAATTAGCCAGCGAATTAAAAAAGTTAATGATATTCTTTCTCCTGAGAAGGTTTATATCCAATTTGATCGTTCTTTGTTATTGCCAGGGGAAGATCTTTGGTTCAAGGCCTATGTTAGGGACGCCAATAGCTTTAAAGCTAGTGAGCAAAGCGGAGTCTTGTATGTTCAGTTACTTAACCCAAAAGGAAAAATTGAGAAAACCTTATCGCTGGTTGTTGAAAATGGTGGAGCCGAAGGTGATTTTCATATTGCGAAACACATGAAGGGGGGAATGTACAAAGTGCGAGCTTTTACAAATTGGCAACGAAATGTTAAGGACTATTATGAACGTATTTTTTACGTGCATGAGCAAAGCTTAAAACCGCTCGATTTTCAATTGGATTTTGGGCACAAAGGCTATTATGCGGGGGAAGAGGTGGAATCTGAACTATATCTTTCTACTAAAGGGCACTATCTCGAAAACTACGATTTTGAGTATATTGTCCAGACTGCTGAGGGGAAACAGCTACTGAAAAGAAAAGGACAAACGGGTAAAACAGGACGTGCTTCTTTGAGTTTTGAAATAGATGAAAGCTTGAAAACAAAGGAGTTATCTGTTTTTGTCGCGGTTGATTTTAAGGGGGAGAAAGAAACTTTTGTAAAGAATATTCCAATCAAGAGTAAACATATTGATCTTCAGTTTTTTCCTGAGGGGGGAGATTTGTTAATTGGGCAACAATCAAAAGTAGGTTTCAAAGCTACAGACGAAAATGGACAATCGGTAAATGTAAAAGGTCACCTTTTATATGATGGAGAAAAAATTAGTGATATAGAGAGCGGTCATGTAGGTCTTGGAGTATTTAGTATAACGCCCAAATCTAAAGCGAAATATAGTGTGGTTCTTACCCATCCTGAAGCAATAGAAACATCCTTCCCATTGCCAATGGCTAAAAATGAAGGTTATGCTATCGTTTTAAAAGAGGAAGAAAACAAAAAAATAAATCTAGGATTGATTGCCCCTAAGGCAGAATCCTTAGTCATTGTAGGACGATCAAGAGGCGATGTATATTTCTCAAAAGAAGTAAAGGGGAAAGTTGGTTTAAATGAAATTTCTGTACCAACCGCTAAATTTCCTGTGGGTATAGCCCAATTTACCCTTTTTGATAGTGAAGGAATCCCACAATCGGAACGATTAGTTTTCTTAAATGAAAATAGAAAGTTAAACATCACGATTACTTCTGATAAAGAACAGTATTTGCCTCGCGAGAAAGTTACCTTATCCGTAAAGGTTGAAGATGGGGATGGGAATCCGGTACCGGGTAATTTTTCACTTGCTGTAACCGATGATAAATATCAGAATTTTGTCCATGATCATCAAGGCAATATCCTAGCCCACATGCTGCTAGAGTCTGAATTGAGAGGTGAAATTGAACAACCTAATTATTACTTTAAATCCAAGAATAAAAAGTCGCTTGAAGCCTTAGTCTTAACACATGGTTATCGTCGTTTCTCTTGGAAAGAAGTACTAGAGCCTACTATCCCAGAGTTTAAATATCCTAATGAAAATACTATTGTACAAGGGCAAATTCTTGATTTGAATAATCAGCCTTTAGCTAATGCGAAGGTTAAGATTGCCAATACAAAACTTGAACAGAAAACTGGTGCTAATGGTGAATTTAGCTTTTCGGATGTTGATTTGCGTGATGCCATTAGGTTAGATATTCATGCTGAGGGATATGGTGTGAATTGGTATCCTGTCTTTGTATATGCGAAAAGCCTCAAATTAGGTTTGAATAAAAATCCTATGCGAGTGCGTGATCTCACAGAGTATCCAAAAGGTTATGTTCCTCCCTTGTATCCCAAACGATCTAGGATCGTACCTTTGCCTTCTGATAAAGAATCTGTTACAGAAACTGTTGTGGTTAAACCAGCCTCGGTAGAAGTTCAAATTGTCCCTCCTGCTTTTAAAACGGTAGCGAAGACGGTTGTCGTGAAGGAGAAGGACAAGAATTCTCCAGCCGAATACAAAAAGATTGAAGAGAAAATATTGGTCAAGAAAGCCTCAGTTGTTGAGGCCGCTGTCCCTGCT
>JAHDHB010000387.1:0-2249 GCA_020631545.1 Saprospiraceae bacterium
GAAAGTCCACTTTTAGATAAAAGTAATAGTATATAATCCGCATTTTCTAACTCGTCTTTCCAGTTTCGTTCTAAACCTCCTGTAGGAATGTCCTCCCTTAGCCAAGGTCGTAAACCGATTCTTTTAAGTTCAAATTCTATCCTTAGGGCTACATTCCTATCTTGTTTTGCATAGGCAATATATACCGTCTTTATTATAGTACTCATATTCTCCTAATTTTAGTCACCAAATATATCAAACTACTCCATTCCCTCCAGCAACCGCTCCATCCCCTTCTCAAAATCAGGGAACAAATCCAACCAATGATAATCCCTTAACTGATCAAAGCTTGGTTTACAATCGTCTAATCGGACTGGCAAAATATAGATTTCGCCTTCGGGTACGCGCATCGCTTCATCCAAAGACTGCCGTATTTCAGCATTGACAAAGCCTCTTTTACTGACGGACTCTTTGGAAAACAGCAAGATAAACCAATCCGCATTTTTGATGGCTTTTTTGATTTCTAGTCGCCAATTTTGACCAACCATTAAACTTTCTTTGTCAAACCAAACATTTTTTCCATTTTTCATCAAATACTCGTATACTTTTCTTGCTTGCTTTTCATCTTCTCTTGCATAACTTAAAAAAGCATATGGTGCTGTCCTAGCCATAAATTATTCTATTTTAATTTTTCAACGATTCTTTACCATTTGTCGGATTATTTGAACGCAAAAATTCGTATTCTTATTATCCCACAACACTACTTTAACAAATACAAGTAAAACATAGTTCCCAACGATGATTGTTCCTTATCAAAAGGATAACATATCTTAACATACTTTAAGCGGAAGCTTCTACGTTATATTGTCACAGAATGCTTAGTCAAAAGCACATAAAAAAAATCAGGATATCGAATTGCTCCTCATCTTAACTCCATAGATGTAAAACAATTGTCATTTTAGCACTTTCTTAGTAATTGGGGTTGATAATACGGTGTTAAGTCCCCATTTTTGCAGGAAATAACCTTACGAGCCAATGAACTTGATCTGCGCGGAACTTAGGAAGAGTAAAACAAATGAAGCAACTTCCTCCATTTTTTTATCGGAATCTATTGAACAATGGTATTCTATCTTAAAAAATGATAAAAACGAAGTTTTTTTATTGAATACTTGTCATCGTTTTATGGTACTCATACGCAATGAGTGTAAACTGACCTTGGACAGCTTTTTTACACAATTGAATATTGATGCACAGCCAGAATATTGTTATAATGAAGAAGCCGTACTCCATTTTTTTAGTGTAGCATCTGGTGTTCAATCGCCTATTCTTGGAGAAAATGAAATCCTAGGACAAATCAAGCGTTTTGGAGAAGAAGCTAGTCAAAAGGGCATGACCAATACCTTTCTAAACGAATTGGTTAACAAAGCCGTTTTTACAGGAAAAGCTGCTCGAACCAAAACGGGCTTAGTCAAAATTTCAGACACGTATTCTTCTATTGCCGCACAATTTATTCGTCAACATATTCCTGATTTAAGTGACAAAAAAATCCTCATTTTAGGAACAGGTAAATTGGGGGTTCAGCTCTTCAATCACTTTCAAAATAAAACACTCCAACCTATCACTATAGCTAGTCGTTCCCTAGAACGAGCAGTGGAAGTTGCAGGAGAAAAAGCCGTTGGAACAACTATCGGTCAAATGGAAAACCCTTTGACCAACTTCGATGTTATCATCGGTGCAACGGAAGCTCAATCACCTGTTTGGGAATTTGGACACTTGTACAGCCCTAGTAAAAAGGTGATCATTGACTTGGGTATGCCTGCAAATTTTGCTACTTGTCCTGCGAGTGTCAACGTCTATTATTATGACTTGCAAACCATCCAAAACTCTATGCAAATAACGCGTAAAGCTAAAATGGATGAAGTACCCAAAGTCATGCGTATTGTGCAAAAAGAAACCGACAATTTCAAATATTGGTACAATACACGCAAAGTAGTCCCTGTCATTCAATCCTTTAACCGCTTAGCAGCTACTATTAAGGAGGAGGAATATCAGTGGGCTATTAATAAATTAGGCAATCTATCAGAACAACAACAGGAAATTGTTCAAAAATTGATCTACCGTGTTGTTTCTCGAATGAGCAGCAATCCCATCTCTACCATAAAAGGCTATGCACAAGAAGATACTAAATCAGTCCACATCGACACCTTTAAGGAAATGTTCAATATCCAAATTGAAGGAGAATAGGTGGTTAGTTATCCACGATAGCTATC
>JAHDHB010000387.1:2349-6776 GCA_020631545.1 Saprospiraceae bacterium
TTTATACTGATATTTTTTGCTTTTACCCAATCGTTATTTTTCAGCAAATTTCTAGAATACTGTACTATGAATCAAGGAAAATTGATTCGTGTGGCCACGCGAGGAAGTAAATTGGCCTTGACGCAAACAAATTGGGCTATGGATCAGCTTAAAGCGGCTAATCCAGGGCTTGACATTGAAACAGTTATCATCAAAACAAGGGGAGATCGTGGTGATTTATCCGTGATGGGAGCTTTCATTAAGGAGCTAGAGCACGCCTTGTTGGAAGGTCGTGTAGATTTAGCCGTTCATT
Source organism: Saprospiraceae bacterium (assembly GCA_020631545.1). GTDB lineage: Bacteria > Bacteroidota > Bacteroidia > Chitinophagales > Saprospiraceae > JAHDHB01. The sequence goes on from JAHDHB010000387.1 coordinate 2,642, forward strand.
CTCTTAAAGACTTACCTACGGCCATTCCTCAAGGCCTACGTATCACTTGTATCCCTGAAAGAGAAGACGCGCGAGATGTCTTGATTTCCAAGGATAATTTGCGCTTGGAAGATATGCCGAAAGGTAGCCGTATTGGTACGGGAAGCCCAAGGAGAATCCACCAAATCAAAGCCTTGAATCCTGAGGTCGAAACGGTTTTCATTCGAGGTAATATTGATACCCGAATTGGGTATGTGGACAAAGGTGAAGTTGATGCCGTTGTACTAGCTGCTGCTGGAGTTCATCGTTTGGGAATGCACGACCGAATTTCTCAATACTTTGATGTTCAAAGCTTTGTTCCTGCTCCTGGGCAGGGAGCTTTGGCGCTGCAAACTAGGGAAGGAGACGAAAATGTCTTTGCTATTGTACAAAAAATCCATCACCCAGAAACGGCCTATTGTGTAAATGCAGAACGCCAAATACTTGAAGATGTAGGCGGAGGATGTCAGTTGCCTATCGGCTGCCATTTTTTGAAGAATGGTGAACATTATGATGTGAATGCATTTTATGGTTTAATGGATAACGGTCGTCTAAATCGAATTCACCTCCCTAAGGTGACTCAGACTGAGCAAGCAAAAATTAATGCGGCGATTGAACAATTGATTGGTCAAAATACGATGCATGAGGCGTAAAATCATTGCCATAACTCGACCTGCTCAACTAGAAGATCCTTTTGTAAAAATCATTCGTACTCAAGGAGGAATGCCCTTAGTTTTCCCTTTGATCAAACTACACCCTCTTTTAGCTTGTCCACTTCCAGAAGATTTACGCCCAAAGCTTTCGAAAGCTCAATGGCTTGTATTTACAAGTAAAAACGGTGTGTTCTTCTTCATGGATGCCCTTAAAAAAAATGGTTATTCTGCAAAAACTTTACTTGCACATTGCCGCTTCGCTGCCGTGGGAAGTGCTACGGCCAAATTATTGGAGAGTTTAGGTTGGGAATGTTGGCGGCCAGCTCATTTTTCGGGCAAATTCCTAGCAGAAAACCTTCCTATTCAAGTAGGCGACCGAGTTTTTATTCCTAGAGCATTGAAAGGAAAATCGGATTTACCTCAACTTCTAGAAAAGCGGGGTGCTGTGGTTACGGACTACCCTATTTATGACACCCTTTCGGCAAATTATTCAGAAAAAGAATTCCTTGATTTTCTAGCACAAAAGCCTGATGTCATTACCTTTACAAGTCCTTCCGCTGCCTTTTCATTCAAAGCACATCTTGACAAATTCGATCTTTCAACTCCTAAAATTCTCTTTGCAGCGATAGGAACGACTACTGCTCAAGCGATGCGAGAATGTAAATTTTCTTTGGATATATTACCTGATGTTTTTACGTTGGATGCGCTAGCGAAGGAAATAGCAAAGGTAATTTCCTAGGAAATGAATATAGTAGTAAGCTCTACAAAGCCAATATTGTAATTTCCTTAAATTGGTTCGACAGTGTCGGACCAATTTGAACATAAGACTCAAAGGGGATTATAAACAATGCAAAGCTCTCATAAATTAAAGCTTATATACCTTAGGCTCCTCATAAGTCCTTACCTTTGCAATTGGTTCGTCAGTGACGAACCAATTTAAAGAATTATTCAATAAGACATTTTTATACATGAATTTTACCGACAAATCATTTATAAAAGAGCTTAAACAGACTATTCTTGCTAGTCGTTACAAAGCCGCAAAACTAGCGAATAGAGAATTATTGTTACTTTATATGAAGGTAGGTTCTCTTTTGTCTCACCAGGCTGCGACTCAAGCGTGGGGGAGCAAAGTGCTTGAACATCTTTCAAAACAATTACAAGCAGAGTTGCCTGGTTTAAGAGGATTTTCTAGTACTAATTTAAAGAGAATGCGGATTCTCTTTGAAAATTGGTCTTCTATTTTACCTCCAATTGAAGTTCTTTCCGAAATTGGTCCGTCAGTGACGGACCAATTCCATAGAGCTTTTTTCTCAATGAGTTTTACATATCATTATGAGGCAATTAGTAAGACAGAGGGTTTGAAGGAACGTCTTTTTTATATAAACAAAACTGCACAAAAATTTTGGTCGGTTCGTACTTTGAGACACCATACTTAAAAACAAACTTTACCAACAACAAGGCACACTGCCCAATAACTTCGAACAAACGCTTCCTCAAGAAATAAAACAGAAAGCCATTAATGCATTTCGAGATAATTATCTACTTGATTTTATCCACTTAGAGGATCCAGATGAAGCTGACGAACGGTTTATTGAGAACGAAATTGTCAATAATATTAAGAAATTCTTACTTTCTTTAGGAAGTGATTTTACTTTTGTCGGTAATCAATATCGTTTGATTGTTGAAGATGATGAATTTTTCATAGATTTGCTTTTCTTTAATCGACGCTTAGTGCTGTTAGGCCATAAAGTTTACAACTTTAGTGTGGAGAATTTGCACTTAATCAAGGCGCGCATGAGGAACATAGCCTAGCTATGTAACGATTGAGCAACGCGGAGTAAGTGCAAATTCTTCCAATCAAGTGTAAAGTTTATGGCTTATCAGCACTTGACAATGTCTTGTTGCTATTGACTTGAAAAAGAATAAATTCAAGCCTGAGCATATGGGCAAAATGAATTTTTATCTCTCAGCGCTAGATGAAATGGTGAAACTACCTCATGAGAAGCCATCTATAGGAATTATTCTTTGCCAAGAGAAAAACAACAAGGTAGTAGGATTTTCCTTTCAGGATTTCAATAAAGCTATGGGCGTTTCTACTTATGTAACAGGTAACGAGTTACCGCCACAATATAAAGGCATTTTACCTGATTCTGAGACCTTTAAAAAGCTCATGGGCTAAAGGGAACAAACAATAAATCAACTCTATATTATGATACAACGACCTAGACGACTACGAAGCAACCAAGGAATTCGTAAAATGGTTCAAGAGACTAGCCTCTCTGTCAATGATTTAATTTACCCCATCTTTGTAAAACCAGGAGATGGCGAGAAGGAGGAAATTGCTTCGATGGAAGGCCAATTTCGTCATACTTTGACGACGATGGTGGAAGAACTGAAGGAAGTAACGGCATTGGGAATCCCTGCTGTCTTGCTTTTTGGGGTGAATAATCCGAAACATGAGCGCGCTAGAACCTCTTACGATAAAAAAGGGATTGTACAAGAAGCTATTCGAGTCATCAAGCAAAAATTCCCTGATTTATATGTTATTACAGATGTGTGCGTGTGTGCTTATACACATCATGGCCACTGTGGGATTATCCAAGAAAATGATGTATTGAATGACGAAAGCCTGAAAGTTCTAGCAAAAATGGCGCTTTCTCATGCGGAAGCGGGTGCGGATATGGTTGCGCCTAGTGCTATGATGGATGGCCAAATTGGGGCTATTCGCAGAAAGTTGGATAATAATGGCTATTCCCATGTCTCTACAATGGGTTATTCTGCTAAGTATCAGTCTGCTTTTTATGGTCCTTTCCGTGATGCTGCGGATTCTGCGCCTTCTTTTGGCGACCGCGCTACTTATCAAATGGATATCGGCAACTCGGAGGAAGCAGTGCGTGAAATTGCGCTTGACATTGAGGAAGGGGCTGATATTGTGATGGTCAAACCTGCTTTGTCTTACTTGGATATTATTTATCGTGCAGCTAATGAGTTTGAAGTGCCGGTAGCTGCTTATAATGTGAGTGGTGAGTTTGCAGCCATCAAGGCTAGTGCGGCTAAGGGTTGGATTGATGAACAAAAAGCCATGCTAGAGGTTTTATTATCGATTAAACGCGCAGGGGCTAAGCTGATCATTACTTACTTTGCTAAGGACATTGCTAGGAAATTGAGGAATTAGGCCTTTCGGCGTCGACTTCTGCGTTTTTGGTGCAAAACATGAAATGTGGATTTGTCGTTTTGGCGATTTTTTTACTATATAAGACATTCAAGACGGCTGCGCCATTAGCTATCCACGATAGCCATCGGGATTTTGGCGTAAATTATTGCCACAAAGACACATAGATTTTTGACGACATAAACGTGTCAAGAACACCTAGACGTCATAGTAAGGTCTTAGGACCTTTTCACATAGTAGTTCACCGCCAAAACACGTCAAAAAAACCTTTGCAACGAACTGTAATTCAATG
>JAHDHB010000388.1 GCA_020631545.1 Saprospiraceae bacterium
GTCATACTTCGCAAATTTTGCACATTGGTGGTTTTTATAAATTCGAAAAGTGTACCGCCTAATTCTTCCGTGTATCGTAGCAAAACTTGTTCATCCACCAAGTAACGCTCACTCCCATCCGGCAATATAAACCGTCCATTTTCAAGAGGTTTTACAAGTCCTTCAATTCCTATTGTCGTAGCTAAGCGGCAAAATAAAAACCCACCTTTTTTTATCGTTTTCCACATAGCACGAAGCATATTATCAAAATGAACATCGTCAAAAGCAAAATGAAGTACAGCATTGCAAATAGCCAAATCAACCGTTTCTTCTTCAAAGATGAGATCTTCTATATTTCCAACTCGAAAGTTCATTTTCGGAAGTTTTGGTGCTAGCTCCTTAGCCAATGTTTGTACCGTTGCTATCGCTGTTGGATTTTGGTCAATACCATGAACCTCAAAACCTTCTTGTAAGAAGTAGATTAAATTTCGGCCTCCTCCACAACCAAAATCAACGACTTTTCGACAATCCGCAAACCGCCCTTTCAATAATTGGTCAAAAAGGTAAATGTCTATATTCCCAAACTTCGTTTTTAAATCATTCATCGGATGAAAAGCAACAAATATTATCTCCAAAAAAAGAAAACGCTATCCTTAGTCGTTTAATTCTAAAGATAGCGTTCTATCAACTACTTATGCAATCAAGCATAACTCCCCTAATAATTTCTTAATCAAGCACATATACAATAGTCACTAAAATTACTTGACAACGACCAAGCGCTTTGTCAACAGTAGTTTTCCATCTTCATCTTTCAAACTATACAAATAACTCCCCTTGTTCAGTCCGCTAATGTTCATATCTAAAGCAAAATCACCATTCAGGGTTAAATTTTCTTGATGAATCAAGCGCCCCACTATATCATAAAGGTGAAGTTGATACTGGCCATTCGGAATAGCATTAAATTCAAAACGCACTTCATTTTGCGCAGGATTGGGGTAAGCACTCATACTATTCAACGGCAATAGCGGCTCGAAAATAGCGGAAGGCGGCACGACCTCACTTAAATCTATTTTATAAGTAATCAAGGCAATTCCACCTAAATCATCCATCTGAACAGACATGATTTGGATTTTCTCTGTCGCACTTATAAAATCGTAAGTCACCACCGTATCCAAGCCCACAAATGGCAAGGGTGGCACGCCGGGTAAGGTACTAGGATCCAACCATAGCCCAAAAGCTTTAACTTCCATCTGAGTATCTGAAATATCCACGCGTTTAGAGCGTAAAACATCGAAGGTACCATGATTCGTCTTCAAGCTTCCCCAAGCATCTACCGTATCATTTCTAGTAGAGGTATAGTTCACACGAATAGAATCTATGGTTACTCCCGCAGGCAACAGACTATCTAACAACGTGGTAAGCCCAGGAAAATCGTCAGGATCAATTTGCGTTTGAAAACCAAAGGTATCTTCAAACGTATCTCCATATTCTAAGGGTGTTTGAATCACAATCATCGTAGGATTTAGAGGGACATTAAACCCTGTACCAAAACCAAAACCACCATCTCCATAAAACCCAATTACCTCTAGCGAATCGCCTAGGACTTTCGTATAGCCTTCTCCTCCGAGCTGAGGGATAATAATGTCAGCTTCAGGATAATCTGAAGGAACAGTCCCTTCCGAAGCATCCAAAACGAAGGTCGTATCAGCACTCGAAGGAATAAAATTATCGAATTCCCATACTTGGTTAGGCCCTGGGGGCGTAATGATTACACCTGGCGTTGCGGTATCCCTTGAGGTGTAAGCAACATCCCCTGCTACAGGAAAAATAGCATTTGTAACGGTAACTTGAGCATTAAGCGTTAGAGCCACCAGTAAGCCGATAAAGAAGGGTATAATTTTTCTCATTATTCTAGTTATAAATTGCAAAAATAGACAACTCGTTCTCCATAGATACCCGAGCCTTATACCAAAATAATCGTTTTTTATGGTAAAGTCCCACCTTTTATCATTTTATTGAAAAAACAGACAGAAAAACGACACTATATTACAATTTTTTGAAGCTCTATAATCGTTTCTAACAAAACCAACAAACCTGAATAATTTATAAACTGTTGTAGCAAGTCGTCAACGTATGCATCAGATGATTTTGGCGATTTTTTAACCATATAAGGGATTTAAGAAGATATAAGCATAACGTGATTTCCTAAACGCAAAAAGAACATATTAGGAGGACTTACGACCTTTTTTAAGACACCTAAAGCTGGCAAAGCTAGTACCATGTAGTCCGCGATAGTATTCGGAAGTAAAATCCGCGATCCCATTATAATGGTAAAAGTCCCTCTACCCTCTACACGATAGGGCTTCGCCACCTTAAGCTAATCTCCAAAAAAAATGGAGAATGACGCAAAATCATTCTCCATTTTCAACTATTTAACAAAAGGATTACGCGTCCATAGATAAAATTTTCACTTGGCCTTCTGTAATGTGAATCGTGCGAAGATCCTCCGTTCGTTGGTTAATATCGACTGAGCCATTTTCTAGACGCAGGACGCCTCTAGGACAAACGGCAGCACAAATACCACAACCTACACAAGAAGCCCGAACAACGTTTTGACCTTTTTGAGCGTAGGAACGAACGTCTATTCCCATTTCGCAATAGGTAGAACAATTTCCACAAGAAATGCATTGACCTCCATTCGTAGTAATCCGGAAACGCGAGAAGAATTTTTGTTGTAATCCTAGTAGCGCAGCCATTGGACAACCAAAACGGCACCAGACTCTACTCCCCATAATGGGATAAAACCCAACACCGATCACGCCAGAAAACATTTGAGCAATAAGAAAACCATAAGCTTTCTTGTAAGGCTCGGTAATTCCTCCTAGCAATTGGTTATGTGTCTGATGATTTACCCAAAGCAAAACCGTTAGTAACACAACAGCTACAAGGACAGAATAAATCATCCAACGCTCTATTTTCCAAGCCTTTAATGATTTATCAGAGAGCTGACGGAAGGGGTCACCTGCTGTTTCAGCAAGTCCACCACAACCACAAACCCAAGAGCAATACCAGCGTTTACCATATAAATAGGTCAAAATAGGCGTAACCACGAAAGGCAAAGCAATGCCAATTCCAATAATCCAATACCCAAAAGTGCCTAGGTCGGCCTTACCAGCTATCCAATCAGGCCGTAAAGCGTAGGAATCTAAGGGCCAGAAATACGAAAAATACTCCTCGGGTTGGTTCATTGTCGCTAAAAAAGCAGGGAGCAAAAAGGCAAACCCCAACTGGAAAAACATGACGGAGATTGTTCTTATGATTTGGTAAGTGTTGTGCTTGTATTTTAAAATAAACTTAATCCCCATAAAAATAACCGCAAACGTATAAAAGGTTCCATACACAAACCATTGGTCAGCGGCTTTACCTCTCAAGAACATACTCAGGCCATCATGCATTCGGATGACTTGCTCTAAAGTTGAAGGAAACCAATACAAACACACATAAAAGCCTGTAATCAAAATACCTGCGCCCCAACCTAGTATACCTCGATAAGCAATACTACTGAAAAAGACGCCATTATTCTTAATCCCTTCTGGTACGGTCATATAGGCTTGCCAAGCAAATAATAGAATAGCTGTCGCGATGAGCGCGAAGGACACGCCTAAAATTAGCCCCGAGCTAGGAAGATTAACGCCTGCCCAAGCAATCATTAAAAATAATAAACCAATAGAGCCTACCGCCGTAGCTATTTTTTGGACACCGTTCAAGACTGGTGGCATGGGGTTGGACAAGGACATACTTGGATTGATCTCTGCCATAATATAGGTTGAATTTTATTTTTTTAAAATTGATAAAAAGAATTAGCCCTTGGTCATTTTCACAACCAACGAGTTGCCGCTTTTGCGAGAATTGAACGTGAAAAAGATAACCTTTTAATCTTCGAAAAACGACCAAAAAATGGAGTTGAACCACTAGCTACTTGGCCTTTCCGAATCGTGAGACTATTCACGATTTTAAAAATCACGATAATTTTTTGGAACAAAAAAGTCCTTTGTCTTTTGTCCTTTGTCAAAATGTCTTTTCAAGCGAAGCGTCGAAAATTACTTAGGTTCTAGCCTCTACTTCCCAAGAAACGTAAGACCGAATTCAAGCTTCGTTTCTTTTTCAAGGAAATTTTGTCCTCCATTTTCTCGTTGTACAAAGCAACTATTTGAGTCTCATACTGTTTATAAAATTCAGGATCAAAATTGGCTAGTGATAAGTTTTGAACGACTTCTTTCAAGGACGTTTTACTCAACAACCATTTTTCACAAACTTCGTGTCGGTAGCGGATGCCCATCAGGTTGAAACCTAGGATGTGGCCTTCATTTTTATCATAAACTAGTCGAATGCTCGCCTTGCCATCTTCACGCTCCCAATACAAGGAATCATGGTTTTCAGGCGCTTTGGCTCGAACATCGCCATAGACTTGGTATTCAATATCAAAAAACTTAGCAGAGTTGAACCAAAGCCTAGGCACGTACTTGGTTTTTTGCTTGCAAATGGTATGCGCTACCGTCTCCCCCATCATCCGCCCAGTATACCAAATAGCCTCAATCGGACGGCGGCCAGGTTGTGGATTTCTTGCTTGGGCACAATCACCAATAGCATAAACATCAGGAATATTGGTTTCCAAGTATTCATTGACTAGAATTCCACGTTGGGTTTCCAAATCGCCTTCGGCTAAGAAGCCAATATTGGGGCGTACACCAGCAGTAAGACCGACAAAACGACAAGGAATCGTATTGCCTTTATTGGTCATGACGGCATTCGCTTGGCCTTTTCCATCATCCTTTATCTCCTTTAGCTCCGTGGATAAGCGTAGATCAATTCCATGTTCTAGAATATGTCGATTAATCATAGCCGACTCTTCCGCAGGAAGGACGCCATTCCAATAGCTTTTTTCTCGAACAAGGAAAGAAACGGGGATATGACGAGAATGAAACATCTCGGCCATTTCTATCCCAATCAAACCTCCTCCCACAATAACCGCACGATCCAATCCTTTGCTGTATTCCTCCATATACTCCAGGTCTTGAAAGGAATACATCCCTCCTACCCCTTTCAAATCTTGACCGGGCCAACCAAATTTATTGGGTTTTGACCCCACTGCAAGGATAAGTTTATCGTAAGAAATCGGCTTACCAGAACGCATTTGTAGTGATTTGGCCTCATAATTGACCTTTTCTACATAGTCGTGTACTAAATCGATACGATTTTTTGCCCAAAACCAATCTTCATAAGGCTTGATGTCTTGAGAACGCATATGCCCCATGTACACATACATTAATGCAGTACGGGAGAAAAAATGCTCGGTTTCGGCAGAAATAATCGTTATTTTGTGATCACTCAGCTTTCGAATATGCCGAGCTGCGGTGATTCCGCTGATTCCGTTTCCAATGATGGCTATGTGCATAGGTGCTTTTATTTGTGTGTCTTTAAATTTGGAGAACGCTCCAATAAGGCGTCACTCCAAAATACGATATAAGATTTAAGCAGCATGATAACTCCTAGCAAACAAACGTTTACGCGATAGGATTCTCATACATTCTACATCTTAAATCGTATTTTTTCATAAATTGGTACATATTCGAGTAGACTCCGTTATTCGTTAGAAACGATAAAACCTAGTAAATATAGTTTAAGAAAACACTTCAACTATCAGAATAAATATAGGAATATTTCAGCGCATAACTGTGAAATCGCTATAAAAACCCGATACGTATTTATGCAAAAAAAACGACTCTAAAAGACGATTTTTGACTGATTTTTAAATTGTTGTACTACAATTTTGTTCCTTGCTCTGGCACAAAACATGCAGCAATTTAAGATTCTTTCTACGTGAAATCAAGTAAGATGTTTGAAAATACTATGCTTTGTCTTAGCTTTGACATTAAAGAGGAACTAGAGTCCTTAATTTTGCAAAGAACAAACAACTATAGCGTTTTAGGCTAAAACCTAGGAATTCTACTGGCTGTAGTCCTAGAGGTTAAGCTATGGGCTAGAATTTTAAAAACCTTAGAGGCCCCTCTAATTGTCTTGTTTTTCAAATACTTAGATTTCGCATTGCAATTTCAGACACAAGTCATTGACAGATATACTAAAACTTAAACAACCATCAATTCTAAACAAATCATGAAACCAGTATTATCCATAAACTATTGGGCTAGTGCCTTTACTTTGATGCTATTATTCGTCGGGTGTAATTTGCCGGCACAAAAAAATGCAGAGACTTTTGATGATATGTTAAAAGGTTTGTTGGATTACTCCGTGCCTTATGTAACGGTGGAGGAATTGAAAGGGCTCGATAATCCTATTCTTTTAGATGCTAGGGAAAAATCGGAATTTGAGGTAAGCCATATTGAAGGCGCACGGTGGGTCGGCTATAATACCTTTAGCAGCAAACGCGTAGCGGACTTGAATAAGAAGGACACTATCGTGATTTATTGCTCAGTGGGCTATAGGAGTGAAAAAATAGGCGAAAAATTGCAAAATTTAGGTTTTAGCAATGTCTATAATCTTTACGGGAGTATTTTTCAATGGGTAAACGAAGGAAATTCCGTCGTCAATGATAAAGGTGCTACCAAAAATGTACATGCTTTTGATAAAGATTGGGGGAAATGGCTACTGAGGGGAACTAAAGTTTATTGAGAATTGGGGCTTGGGGCGTCGACTTCTGCGTTTTTGGTGTAAAAAATGATTTGTGAATTTGACGATTTTTTTAACCATATAAGGCATATAAGATGTTGT
>JAHDHB010000389.1:0-2410 GCA_020631545.1 Saprospiraceae bacterium
GGCGGATTCTTAACCACATAAGGAGCCATGAACTTCTGCGTTTTCGTGTAGAAAATTTGTAGAAAGTAGAGGGTATAGAGTAGAAGGACTTTCCGTCTTGGCGAACTAATTTTCCGAAGGAAAATCGAAAAATCCTTCTACTCCCGATCACTATCGCGGAATACTATCTACCCTCTACTTGGTTCTGGCTTTGCCAGCTTAGGTATGTAAGCTTTAACGTTTTAGCGAACCAAGATGTTTAAACCCCTTGCTGTAGAACCTCGAAGGCTATCGCCTTCTCTAGTGAATACGCGTAGCTATTGGGCGTAGAGGAAAGCAAAGAACGTCAAGTCGTTATGACGATAAAAGTCACTCAACCCTATTCCTTCTACGTTCTACTACAGCAGCGGCTTGGCGCGTTAGGAAAACGTTATAACGAACTCGCACCTCACCCCCAAAAAACTACTAACCCCCGATAATTATCGTGGATAACTTCTAACTCTTAACTAAAAAAATCTTATGAGATTATTATATAGCCTAATGCTTGTATTATTTTTGGGAAATACCCTATTTGCCCAACAAGTCATTCTAGACAAGGGCGTACAAGCTGGCGAGCTTCAATTATTCCCTTTGGTGGGCGATGAAAATAGTTATTACTACTTGGCCGACAAGGTACAATTGGCTAAGCATGATGATGGAAAACCTTACTTTTCCTTCGTAAAATATGTCCGAAATGAAGGTACAGACGGTACGAGTGCTAGTGGAATCTCCGAATCTGGGCAAGCAGGCGGTGTGATTCATGCACTGGTAGCCTTGGATGTACCGGAAGATCTTATGCGAGATGCTGAACGAAAATTGCAACGCATCAATCCTGCTGCAAAAATCATGGGGCCTATTCTTTACAAAAGTGGTCGTATTGCCTTGATTTCTTCCGTTGCGGATCCTAGTAATGGTGAATTTACTAGAAAAGTGGTGGGTATCGGGAATGCCCCATTGGTAGAAGGACACAAAGCGGCACTTTCGATTTTCTTGACGAAGGAAGGAGCTGATGTCTTGTGGGCAACTTTCCAAACACCAACGCCGGATCTTTCCTTCCAATTGGAAATGGAAGTATCGGGTTATCAATCGCCTAAGCAAGTAAAAATCGAAGCAGATTTCGAGCAGATTTACAAAAACCAAACCATTGATGCCGCAGCCGTTACGCCTGTTTTTGCTGGAGAAATCAAAGCTTCCTTCGATGATTTGAGTAATAATGGAGCCATCAAAGTCACTGAAATCGGTACGGATGCGGACTTAAATAAACTGAAAGAAACGGCTTATAATCAACTGATCAACTTGATGTTCGACAAGGTCGGTGGGCAGGATGTAAAATCGTTGAGCGAATTATTGCCGAATAGTGATAAAAGTATGCTTGACCGCGCTACAGAACGTTTGGACAAGGCTCGTAAAGAGGCTAATGATGAAAATAAACGTAGAGAAACAGCAGCCGCAGCACGAGAAGCTCAAGAAAGAGCGGCAAGGGATAGGGCTAGAGCAGCCATCACGGCAAGACGTGACTCAACAGGCATCACCGCACCTGCCTTACAGCCTGTAAATGAGCAGGAAAATGAAGAAAACAAAGTCGAAAAAGTACCTGTACCAAGTCTTTCCATCGGCGTTTCTTATTCCTTGAAAAAGGTAAAAAGAACGGGAAAATACAAAGTGGATTTAAACAAATACACAGAGGACAACCGCACCTTCCCTTTCTCTGAAAATGTGGGCAATATCCTTAAGGATTGTAAAGAATGTTTGCAACGCATTAACCTTGATGATCCACTTTACAAGCAACGCGAAATCTTGGTTAACCTTATTGATGTTAATGACACAGATTTTGGACAATACATTGGTTCTGTTGAAGTTTTGCTAGACAAGGAGCATCAGGACGGTACTTCTACGGTACAAAATATAGTGGTGGATAAGAATCGATTTAACAAGGATGCGAATAACTTCAAAATGCTGTATGGTTGGAAAGGAGATGATGACCGACCTAAGTGGTTGAACTACAAATACAAGACAAAATGGGCGTTTTCGGGTGGTTCTATCATTGAAGGCGATTGGAAAACTGTAGATTTTGGTGCCATTGACCTTGTTCCACCACTCGTAAAAAAGGATGTTTATGTAGAACTGGATCCTGATTTTGCACAAGAAGAAAATATCCGTGCAGCTGAGGTTAAAATCTACTTTAAAAATGGAGATAAGGACGATACGCGTTCGGTAACCTTACGAACTAAGGATAATATTCTTTCTAAGAGTGTTCAATTGATAATGCCTGTAGGTATAGATGATTATGAGTATGAAGTGACTTGGTTTATCAAGGGGCAACCACCAGTAAAGAAAGCGAAAACGACCTATAATTATGGTTCGCTTTACTTGGACACGCTATAGGATGTAA
>JAHDHB010000389.1:2510-6761 GCA_020631545.1 Saprospiraceae bacterium
TTTAATATTCTTGTAATGAAAAAATTACTCATCATATTTTTTATCGGTCTTTTTGCGACTTCTTCGATAATGGCGCAGAAACAATGTAATACCGACGAATATTTTCAAAAAAGCTTGACGGAAAACAGCAGACTTCAAGCCTTGGTGGATGCCTATTTAGAACGTTTAAAAAATTACTTGACCAATCATCCCTACCATCCAAATCTGCATAGAAATGCTGTGACGATACCCGTGGTTGTGCATATTCTTCATCAAACTACCGCACAAAACATCACGGATGCCCAAGTAAGATCACAAATCACGGCACTAAATAACGATTATCGTAAGAGAAATACGACGGAAATCAGGAATAACCTCCCCGCAGATTTTAGCGGTAAACCCGTCGATACGTACATTCAATTCGAACTTGCACGACGAGACACAGCAGGTAGAAGAACGAATGGTATAGTCCGCTACTCGACAACAGAAACCGATTTTCGATATGGCCGAAACAAGGAAAAAAGACGTTCTACAGGAGGTGCTGATGCTTGGGATCCTAGCCGCTACCTCAATATGTGGATTTGCGACTTAAAGGATACGGATAATGCTGGAAATCAAACCGATGATTTACTAGGCTACGCTACGTTTCCTTGGGATAAAGATGCTATTCCTGGTGTAGTGATGGATTATAAATACTTTGGCACAACGGGTACGGCCACGGCTCCTTTCAATTTAGGCCGTACCACTACGCATGAAGTAGGTCACTTCTTAGGACTCTGGCATATTTGGTATTCAAGTGGATGTGGAAGGGATGATGATGTGGCTGATACGCCAAAGCAAGACAGCAACTATAGAGGAACGCCTAGTCATCCACAAAACAGTTGTGGTTCTGACGATATGTTTATGAATTACATGGACTATACTGATGACAATGCAATGTATATGTTTACTGCGGGGCAACGAGATAGGATGCTAGGAAATCTTGCCCCTAATGGGCGCTGGGCAAGCTTGGCCGTTTCCAATGCCTTATTTCCACCCAATGCCACCGATAGGACTTACACCGTTTACTTAGAAGCGGAAGCCCGCAATTTTCCTGCTTGGAAAGCCTCCTTGGCGATGGTTTATGGTTGGGCAGCTCAAGAATGTCCTGATATTGATGCCTTAGTTCAGCAAAATGCAGGCAATAGCCGTCTACGCATCAATGGAATGCCTAACGAAATAGCGGAAGTGGTCAATGTACTCGCCATGGATGTAGAAGAGTTGACGTCTTGCATCAATATCCAGCGTTTTTATGACATGCTCAATCGAGGGCCAGTAGCCTTGCTTTCCGTAAAAAATACCGAGTATTTCGGACTCGTAGTCAATGGAATGACCGTCAATAATTCTCAAGGAAAAGCATGGTTAAACATCAATGATCCTATGAATGTAGGCCCTAGAAATTTTGGCGTAACTCAAACAGGAGCTACCTACAACGTTGAATATGCAGAATTTATGACTCAAGCCTTGAATAGAGCCGTTTCTGGCGGTAGCCGAATTTTTGTGGTCTACCCTCCAGGAAATCCATTTTAGCTTTTGATAATCAGGAGTCAGGGAAGTAAGAAAACTCGGACTCCTGATTTCCTAAAAATATAAAACCATGAATCTTATAAAATATAGTTTGACTTTTCTTTTCCTAGTATTTGCTATAGGAATTGGCCAAGCACAAGCCGTTTTGCTTGAGCTTACAGTAAAGTCTGCACGTAACTATCTTACCATAGATAATGCTGCTTCAAATAGTAAGTTTAATGCGGTCATTATCGTTACCCAAAGTAGTGGAAAGCCTCAGCCTGTAGGGGTTTGGTATCGAAACAACAAGTGGGAGATTTATCATCAAAATAAAAAATCTTTCCTTGTTGGAACGAAGTTTAATGTCTTGATTTTGGATCCTGCCAAGGTAAAAAATGCTTTTGTGCATACGGCTTCTTCTTCGAATATCACGAACCACATCACGACAATAAACAATGCTTTGACAAATAGCAAAGGGGAAAACTTAGCTATTTTCGTTACCCAACGTTATGAAAAAACCAATCCCAATCCAGTAGGTGTTTGGTACAATCAAAACAAGTGGAAAATCTATAATGAAAATAGAGCTGCTATGCCGTCGGGTATGAAATTCAATGTCTTGGTTATGCCTAAAGGAAAGGTAAGCGGACTAGGAAGTCTTACTGGCGAAAGTTACTTCCACACCGTTTCTTCCGCCAATAAATCCAGTAATTACACGTATTTGAAGACGAGCAATACCGCGACAAAATTATTTGTCACTCAAAACTGGAAAGGCGTTCGTAGTGCCCAGTTGTACAGTACTGCTTACAATAAATTGAAGAAGAAATGGTCGATACAAACCCCTGTCGGTACCAAAATGATGGACAAGTTTTCGTACAATGTCTTGGCCTTAAATCCTAGTCTTTTTATTATTCGTGACCCCTTGACTATAACGAAACCTACTACAACGACCACCACTAAACCTACTACCACCGCTGCCATTATTAATAGCGTTTTTTCGATAGATAATAACAAGAAACCAACCATCATCAATAGTAAAGTTAACCCCTTGGATCGAAAGACGATCATTAAAGATGTAGTGGCCAAACCTACTGGATTGACGATTATTCCTCCTTATATCAAGGACTTAGGCACTAGTAGCGAACCTAAAGAGCCAGAATCAGAAGAAACGCCTGAAGAAGCTATTAGCCTAGAAGCCGAAGGGCCGAATATAACGCTAGGTAAGGACTTGAATACCGTTTTAAGTACCAAAAACGCGGAGTACTTCATTAGTAAATTAAACATTTACAAGGACTTGTATGAAGACAAGAACGAGCATTCGGGGTATTTTTACTATTTACCTGCTAGTTATTCCTTGAAATGGGAGCAAACTTCTGGTAAATACTCCTTCTACTTGCAATATCTTTCTAAAGATGGGGAAGAAGACAAGGAAGACGTCTTTGTGGCCTTTGAATTAGCACCGAATATCAAGAAGGAAGATGTCGAAATGGCCGAGTATTTTTTGAGCAAAGAAATGGGAAAAGAAGTGAAGCTACGTCCGATGATTTTACAAGCAAAACCCGCATTGACGTTTCAAACATTAGCGGCCTACGGAGTAGAGAATCAAAGTATTAGTACACCAACGGATTTCCTACAGCCCATTATGGTTTCTTGGAATATGGGTAGTCGGGTGGATGATTTCACGGATGTGATGATGTCGGGTTTGGGCGTCAATGGCGAGATGGTTTTTGAGCCTTATAGTGAAAATCCTCGTGATATTTCTGTTCCTGTTCGCTTGAAAGTCAATACAGAACAAACTTACGGCAAATTGGAATACGACAAGGCGACTTCTTTGCTCAACGGTTTCAAAAATCCGACAGATTATCCGATTGTCTTGGATAGAATCGTTATGCTGCGCAAAAAACTGGGCAATTATAAAATAGAAACCATCGATCTAGCAGATTATAATGTAGAACCAGGGAAATATTTTGCAGAATTCTCTGACGCAGAAGCTAATGGCATGATTGAAGGCCCTCAAATTGAGCGTCTTTGGTTGGAATATACCATACAGGATTGCTACGATTGTGATCAGGATGTACTACAAAAATTGCGAGGTGGGGTTTCAGATAATCTGGCGAAAGACTTGGCTATTGAGCTTATTACGACCAAGGAAGATTTGGGTGCTAAGGCGATGTACATTGAAATTCGTTCTATGCAAGGCTCTCCGAAAGGCGATCACATGGCAAAATTCCCCATCCTAGAAATCGAAGAGGATAAAAGTGACTATAGCACAGGAAAATTCTATGTCCCTGAAGGTGCAGACTTTGACTACGAGTATCAAATCACCGTCGTGGATGAAGAAACGGACGACATCAAAATTTCGGAATGGGTGAAGGGCGTACAGTCTTTCTTGACCTTGACGAAGTCTAGTATTGATGCGCTGTTTGTGGTGGAGGAAGAAGAGGGGGATTGAGAATGGGGGATTTTTATCGTTTTTTTTGCCACAAAGAACACAAAGAGACACAAAGATTTAAACGTAAAAAACTTTGTGCTACATGCTTCCATTTTGTTGTTTTTCAAACACGAAATCACAAGCATAAGCATTGAAAGTCAACTTGTTGCAAAGTTTTTTTTGACCGTTTTTTAGCGACTAAAAAACTTTTGAGTTATCTCATGGCGAATCAACTCACCCCCAACCCCCTCTCTCCAAAATCAAGAAAAAATTCGTCAAACAAGTAGTCGATTTTTTCT
>JAHDHB010000390.1 GCA_020631545.1 Saprospiraceae bacterium
GCCAAAATCCCGATAGCTATCGTGGATAGCTAATGGCGCAGCCGTCTTGAGTCTTTACGTCTAGAAAGTAACGCCATACTTACATCTTCTTATATCCCTTATATGGTTAAAAAATCGCCAAAACGCCAAATCCACATTTTACTTTCTGGACAAAAAACGTCAGGATATTCTATCCCTTCTTGTAAAAGGGTAATTTGACCACCGTTGCCTTCTCCTGTTTTTTTCGAATTTCAATAAAGATTTCAGTTCCCGATTTTGTATAAGCTTTTTGGACATAGCCCAGGCCTATTGCCTTGTTTAGCGACGGTGATTGTGTACCTGAGGTAACGACACCAATAGCCTCACCAGCTTCATTTAGAATGCGATAACCGTGGCGAGGGACTCGGCGTCCTCCTAGTTCAAAACCAACTAAACGCTTCTTAAGCCCTGCTGCTTTTTGCTTAACAAAGTAATCGCGATTAATAAAATCCGTCGTTTTGAGCTTCGTAATCCAACCTAAGCCAGCCTCTAGCGGAGAGGTGGTATCATCAATATCATTTCCGTATAAACAGAATCCCATTTCTAAGCGTAAAGTATCTCTTGCTCCTAGGCCAACAGGTTGAATACCAAATTCTTTTCCTGCTTTGAAGACAGCCTTCCAAATAGTTGCTGCTTGGTCATTATCAAAATAAATTTCAAACCCACCAGCTCCGGTATAACCTGTAGCCGATACAATCACGTTGTCTACCCCAGCAAATTTTCCCTTTCCGAAGGTATAATATTTCATGTTGATCAAATCCAAATCCGTCAACGACTGTAGCGCTTCCGCAGCTTTAGGGCCTTGTACAGCTAGTAGTCCTGTCTTCTCAGAGATGTCAATCAGTTTGGTATTGAAGGTGTTATGTTGGGTGATCCAATCCCAATCTTTTTGGATATTGGAAGCATTTACGATAAGTAAATAAGCCCGTTCTCCCTCATTACAATTTTCTTCTGGAAGGCGAAAAACTAACAAATCATCGACGATACCTCCGTCTTTATTCGGAAAACAAGAATATTGAGCATCTCCGATTTTCAACTTAGAAACGTCATTGGATGTTACATACTGCACCAAATCAAAAGCTTCTGGCCCTTTCACGATAAACTCGCCCATATGAGACACATCAAATACACCTACGCCATTGCGAACAGCATGGTGCTCATCCTTAATTCCTGTATATGAAATAGGCATGTTGTAACCAGCAAATTCGGCCATTTTGGCTCCTAATTCTTCGTGAAATGCGGTAAATGGTGTGTTTTTCATGTGTAATAAATAATTTATTGAGCAAAAAAGATGGCCAAAAATACTAAGTATTGTTGAAAAAGATAGAATTTGTGATGGCTAATAGAGAAATAGAGGAAAATTGATACTTTTGGAAAAATATTCTGCTTGATTTTTGAGCGATAAGCCTTTAATGTGTAAAGAATTATGAAATTAACAACACCGATACCCCTCCTAGAAATCGCACTACTAGTAAATGCTGAAATTATAGGCGATGCTAGTTTCAAAGTTAGAGGAGTCAATGAAATACATAAGGTGGAAGAAGGGGATTTGACTTTTGTTGATGTGCGGAAATATTTTAAGAAAGCCTTGAATTCTAAGGCGTCCGTCATTCTTATCAATGAAAAGGTAGAAGCGCCTTCGGGAAAAATCTTACTTTATTGTAAGGACCCTTTTGCTGCCTATAATCTTTTTGTTTCTCGCGTTCGTGATGTCGAACCATTATCAAAAAACATTAGCGAGTCGGCTGTCGTACATCCTTCCGCTATTATCGAACCGAATGTGGTTTTGGGACATCATGTTCGCATCGGTGCTGGTAGTTATATCCGTGCAAATGTTGTTATTCAAGACAATACAATTATAGGAGAAAATGTCATCATTCATTCTGGTACTGTGGTAGGAACAGATGCTTTTTATTATAAACGAATTGGCGAAACTTACGATAAAATGCTCACTTGCGGGCGTGTGCTTATTGAAGATAATGTAGAAATTGGCGCTTGTTGTACGATAGATAAAGGAGTGTCTGGGGATACGATTATTGGCGAAGGTTCGAAACTAGACAATCAAGTTCACATAGGGCATGGTGTAGTCATTGGGAAAAATTGCTTAATCGCTGCTCAAGTGGGTATCGCTGGTAAAACGATTTTGGAAGATGGTGTGAAATTATGGGGACAGGTCGGTGTAGCTGCACGGCTGACTATCGGCGAAGGTGCAGAGGTGTATGCTCAATCAGGAGTTAACCGCTCTCTAAAAGCTGGTAAGGCTTATTTTGGCGCTCCCGCCGTCGAAGCAAAAGAATGGTTTAGCGATTATAGAGTTTGGAAGCGCTTGGGTAGAGAGGGGAGATGAGGTGAAGATACAAAGCATAGTTGAAGTCGTATATCTTCAGCAATTCTCGGTTGCACAAAAGCATTAACCCGACAATAATAGACCTTTCATTTCAAGGATATTCCCTTGAAGGAACAAACACCTACTTACTTAGCGCTGATAACGAACTGCTTAGGCACTCTCACACTCAAGCTCTCACGCACACTTGTGGCATGGCCTATATGCGTTCGGTTAATAATAGGAAGGTATCGGGTGTTCGCAAGAGAAGGCGGTAGCCTTCGAGGTTCTATAGCAATGGGTTTCAACCCCTTGGTTCGTCCAATTAGTTATTGAAAACATGTTTTTTATGTCAAACCGAGTATTGCTGCTATAGCTTACCTCCTATTGTACCTTTCGACCTTTCCAAGAGTATTCTCGTTTGATATTTCCTAGTAGGCCAATGACGATGACGTAAAATAATTCATAAAAAATGGAGGGTATATAAACCTTCATGCGCACTAAATCAGGACGTTGAAAAAATAAGGCCATTTGCCGTAAAAAGAAATAATCTACCGTTGCCTTAGCCGTTAATTGTGCGAGAAAAAGAAAAAGCATTGGGAGGCCATAAAAAGGAATTAAGGCGAGACTTCCTAGTAGACTAATGCAGAATAGCCATACGCCTGCCCATATTTTTATTGCTTGTTTTTCTTGGTAATGGCTTGTTTTCGTGGCCCATCGAATCCGCTGTTGCATAAAGGATCCTAGCGTTCGTTTGGGCGTGGTAATGGTTCTTGCTTCAGTATTTTTTAAAAAAGCAATGTCATTTGGATACCTTTTCGCTATTTTCTGCATCAACATCATATCATCTCCAGAAGCTAGCTTATCTACACCTTCAAAACCATTTACTTCATAGAATGCCGCTTTTTCATAAGCTAAATTAGCGCCATTGCACATGTGCATGGTTTGGCGGTGAATTCCTGCTCCCGTTACGCCCATCATACCTAGGAAATCTAGAGACTGAAAACGCTGAAAATTATTCTTTTCATCGTGGAAAACAACGGGTGCTGCTAGGAGTTTTGGCCGCTTTAATTCATAGCAAGATACTAAGAATTTTAGCCAATTAGGTCCCATAACACAATCGGCATCTGTCGTGACAATTAGATCACCTTTAGCTTGACTTATAGCTACTTCAATAGCTTTTTTCTTAAACGAATGTGTCGTACCAGGCTCTACATGATCGGCTAAGCGGATAAGTTTAACGCTAGCATGGGTAAGGGATTCCACTATTTTCCCTGTCCGATCCGTTGAATGATCGTCAATAACGATAATTTCCATCATCTCTGCGGGATACGATTGTTGTAAAATCGCATTGAGACAAGGAAAAATATTGTCTTCTTCATTTCGTGCAGGAATGAGAATACTAACGGGAGTAGAAAATTTACTTTTTAGGGTATTCCATACCGGCAGGGCTTGCCACCCTCGGATGTAACCCATTACAACGGCGACGTAAAAGACCGTAAGAAGAAATGCTATAGAGAGGTATACTACCACAGTTTGGACGGCGGATTTTGATCCTCAAAATCTAGGTCTTCAAACAATTCATCGTAATCTCCCTTCGGTTTTGTAGATTTATCTAAGGGATTAGGTCTTGGATCATTGTGGATGTCCAATTCGGGAAGTGGCTCTTGCTCTTCTGGAACCTCTTCATATTCGATAAATTGGCCTTCTCGCTGGTTGGTCATATTTTCCGTCATTTTACGGACTTTTCGATTAAACCATGCTTTTCCAAAAAGAAAAGGGGCAAGAAGCGGTATTCCTACAATAGAAAAGATGATAGCAACAATGCCGACGATGGGATTTTTCTTCATCCATCTAGCAATCATTTTTCCATAATTGATGAATACCCGATAATCAATTATGAGCGCTCCGATTAGAAATAGTGGTGTAAGTAGACCTAAAATCCACATTACGAGTCTAGTGATATAGTATAAGCCAGCCAAAATCAAAATCAATCCTAAAACACCTACAATGATATTAGTAGGATTGCCTGGCGAAGAGTTGGTATTTCGTGGTTGCATTTATTCGTTTTCCTTATTTAGAATACCATAAATTTACTGATTATTCAATACAATTGGAAAATAGACTAGACAAGATTCTTGAAAATATGGACAAACGAAGAAAATGCAATGTGAATGGAGGATTGAAAATGGAGGTTAGACGGTTCTTTAACGAACAGAGGAGCGAAATATCGCTCCTCCATCAAACAAATTTATCTGAAAGTAATAAGACTCGTTTTCGACGTTGTGGCCTGAAAATACACGTTGACAAAGGACAATTCACGATAGCTATCGATATTTATTTTTTTATCGAAAAAAACTAAAATTGTCTTACGATACTTATGAACCAAGTAGTTGCTTCATATTCAAGCCTTACGTTTCGACAAAATTAGACTTTTGCCATTTTGCCATTTTTAGCAGGCTCAACGACATCAGGAATATAGACCGCTTTAATTTTTGCTTCTAATTCATCGGCCACTTCGGGATTGTCCATCAAGAATTTCTTAGCGGCTTCTCGGCCTTGAGCAATTTTAGAATCGCCGTAGCTGTACCAAGCCCCACTTTTGCCTACTAGGTTGTTATCAACAGCGAGGTCAATAATTTCACCCACTTTTGAAATTCCAACACCATAGGTAATATCGAATTCTGCGATACGGAAAGGAGGTGCGAGTTTGTTTTTCACGACCTTCACTTTGACGTGGTTTCCTACGACATTTCCCTCTTTATCTTTGATAGCTGCACCTGATTTTCTGATATCTAGACGAAGAGAAGCATAAAATTTAAGGGCGTTACCTCCTGTTGTTGTTTCAGGGTTGCCAAACATTACACCGATTTTCTCTCTCAATTGATTAATGAAAATACAGCAGCAGTTCGTTTTATTGATGGAGCCTGTGAGCTTTCTAAGAGCTTGAGACATCAAACGTGCTTGTAGGCCCATCTTCGAATCTCCCATTTCTCCTTCGATTTCAGCTCTAGGTACAAGGGCTGCGACCGAGTCAATGACAATAATATCAATAGCACCAGAGCGAATCAAGTTTTCCGTAATTTCTAGGGCTTGCTCTCCATTATCAGGCTGAGCGATGAGTAGATTTTCAGTATCTACGCCTAGAGCTTCTGCGTAAAAGCGGTCAAAGGCGTGTTCTGCATCAATAAATGCAGCCATTCCTCCTGCTTTTTGGCATTCTGCTATGGCATGAATGGCCAAGGTCGTTTTACCCGAAGATTCTGGCCCATAGATTTCAACGACGCGGCCTTTAGGAAAGCCATTTATACCTACGGCAATATCAAGACTTAGTGATCCTGTAGAGAATGTAGGCACTTGAACTACCTGTTTGTCACCTAATTTCATAACGACCCCTTTGCCGTAGGTTTTTTCCAAACGGTCAACGGTTAGTTTGAGGGCACGCATTTTTTCATCGTGTTGTTTAGACATACTGCTGGTTTTTTAGATAAATAAATGGGCAAATATGGTAGTGCCACACCTAATCTTACATTTTGCGGTTGTAAGTATTTTGTTTATACAAGGGCAAAACTAAGCTATTTGTTTATAAAATGCAAATAATACTTAGGAAAATAATCAAAATTATTTGACCATAGCAATATAAATCAAGAAGATAGCTTGTACTATCCATTTGTCATCAAATTGTGGACTGAATTCTAAATCAGCTAATTGTGTTAAGGGGCTAAAGGCTATTTTGTAAGGTAGATGTTTTACGCTTTTTAGAAGAAATTCTTCATTTACTTAATAGGGGAAGTGTACGATTTTAGGTGTCTTAATAAAACAAAAAAGCCTACCCCATATTGCATGGAGTAGACTTTTATAGAAAATCTTGTGTAAGTTTTAAACAGAAACTTCTGCTTTGGGAAATTTACTAAAGTTAAGAATGTTGTTAATGATATTTTGAGGTGGATTGAAAGCTACTTTTGGGAGAGAACTCTTCGTTTGCACCAACATTTCGTATCGTTCGCGAAGTTCATAATCAGTGTCAAGGGCATTCTCAATTTCTAGCCTTTCTAATGGAGTCGTTTCTGCGTAGATGTACTTGATAAGCATGTCTTGTGTAAATTTTCTTGTCATAACAGATTAGATTAGACTTTTGATGTTGTGTGAGGAAATTAATCCAACAAACAATATAGTGAAAAGAAGTAATAACTGGAAATTTATAACGGAAAAAGCCTCTTGTAGTACTTTTATCTTGTGTCGTACGATTTTGGATTAAAAAGTGGTCGTTTTAAAAATTAAATTCTAATCCTAAATGTAGACACATGGCAATGCGTCTACACTCAACAACCTAAAAAACAAACCATATATAATTTTTTAACCACAAAACGTATAACAACATGTCGAAATTTAAAGGTAAGTACCGTATAGAATCTGCT
>JAHDHB010000391.1 GCA_020631545.1 Saprospiraceae bacterium
TCTCTTGCGAACACCCGATAGCTTCATATTGCTTTTGTCAAACCGAGAATTGCTGGAGAACCTACCAATCAATATTCTATCTTCATATAGAAGTAAAAACCTCACACAAAGGACAAAATTTCGTTGTTATGAATACAATGACCGAATGCCTTCACATGCTAGACCCCACAAAACACTGATAACATCTTACATCTTACATCAAAAAAACTACCAGTCTCTCCATTCTGATGCTAAGCCTTCCCCTCCTCCATAATCATTTGGATTTAAACCTACGGCTAGGGAGATGACGTTGGTCAATTCGCATAAATCTTCTCGCTCGCCAGTTTCTACCATGCCCGTTTCTCCGTCTAAATCATTGGTTGCCTCTATAGCGGATTCAAAGAGCTGAATCTTTTCTTCGTTGCTTGTATTTTCCCCTAATTTCGATAAGTTATCGATTAAGTCATCGAAGATTTTTTGCATTTTATCGCAATTTTCTGGCGTGTACATTTCCAAGCCGTGGTCATAAGCTTTGCGCCAGCGAGCAAAAGGATAGGCTTTTTTGGCTTCTTGAAGTTTCTTTTGATTATTCATAAGAATGTAGTTCTAATAATTTGATAGTCAAAGGTAAGGAATCTTTTTAAATTATTCCTAGCGCCTTATATTAACTTTTACTATCGTTAGACAATATAATAGCGTTCGTAGCGTTACGATTACAGTATCATGCCTTTGTGAAAAATATCTAATGCTTCTGTGAATTGGTCGCTTAAAATAGCACCAAAACAGGGATTTCTATTTTTTAAATTTTCTTGTATCTTTGTTTTATCATGAAAATCCTCATCTACATATTCACCATTTATATGCTTGCGCTTTCGCTTGCACCATGCAGCGACAATGGTGGTGGTCTTGCGGATTTCATTAGTCATTCTTTAGGCATTGAGCATCAGCATGAGTCTGACCACGAGGAACACTCCAATAGCTGTGGTGATGATACTTGCTCACCGTTTTGCGCTTGTAGTTGTTGTTCTACATCAGTAGATTCCCCTAAAGATATCCCCCTGTTTCACAAGCCGTTCGTTCTTATTTCTAGCACTATCCCATCCTTTATTTCTAAGAAATTCATCTCTTCTTATACGCCCTATGTTTGGCAACCGCCAAGGCGAAGTTAGCTTACCTGTAGGATACTTATGCCTACTTTTCCCATTCTTTATGGTAATTTTTAAAGATTAACCTAACCGTTGGGCGGTAACTTACTAGCTACCACTCAACACGATCTTAAAAATATGTTTGACAAAATTATAGCTTATTCTATTCAGCATAAGTTTGTGATTGGGTTGCTGGTAGCCGCGTTGATTGCTTGGGGATTGTACTCCTTGCGTGAGCTACCTGTGGATGCGGTGCCAGATATCACAAATAACCAAATACAGGTGATGACGACTTCGCCTTCTTTGGCTACACTGGAGGTAGAACAATTCATCACGACGCCTGTGGAATTGTCCTTGAAGAACATTCAGCAGCTTATAGAAATCCGTTCGGTTTCTCGTTTTGGTTTATCTGTTGTGACAGTTGTTTTCGAAGAAGGTATGGATTTATACCTTGCTCGACAGCTCGTTAGCGAACAACTCCGAGAAGCGGAAGAAAATATTCCTGAAGGTTTAGGAACGCCTAAGTTGGCACCTATTTCTACGGGTTTGGGGGAAATTTACCAATATGTTGTTCTCCCTGAAAAAGGGATGGAAAGCAAGTATTCACCTACTGAATTACGAAGTATTCAGGATTGGATAGTCGTCCCACAATTATCTGGTATAGATGGCGTTATTGAAGTCAATACCTTAGGTGGCTACTTGAAACAATACGAAGTAGCGGTCAATCCCACCCTACTCAAATCCTTAGGGATTAGCATTACCGATGTTTATGATGCCTTAACCAATAGTAATGAAAATTCTGGTGGTGCTTACATTGAGAAAAATCCCAATACCTACTATATTCGTACCAATGGACTTTCTCGCTCGCTTTCAGATATTGAGAATATAGTGATTGATGTGCGTAGTCGAAAGCCTATCTTAGTTAAAGATATCGGTAAGGTGCAATTCGGAAAAGCGCCTCGGTATGGTGCGCTGACTCGCAATGGGGAGGAAGTTGTGGGGGGGGTCGTCATGATGCTCAAGGGAGAAAACTCGGCAGCGGTGACGGATCGGATTAAAAAGCGAGTAGTCGAGATACAAAAATCACTGCCTGAGGGCGTTCTGATAGAGCCTTACTTGGTTCGCGATAAGTTAGTTTCTACAGCTATTGGAACGGTAAAAACAAATTTGATCGAAGGAGGACTAATTGTTATTTTCATTTTAGTCTTGATGCTGGGCAATTGGCGGGCAGGGCTTATCGTGGCTTCTGTGATTCCACTTTCCATGCTTTTTGCGGTTTCTATGATGAATCTACTGGGTATATCTGCAAACCTTATGAGCCTTGGAGCTATTGACTTTGGGCTGATTGTGGATGGTGCGGTAATTATTGTGGAATCAATTGTCCATCGACTGCAAAAGGGCTATGGAGGCCAAAAATTGACGACTTCGCAAATGGATAATGCGGTAAAAAATGCTACGCAAAAAATCCGAAGTTCTGCTGCTTTTGGGGAGTTGATTATTCTCATGGTTTATATTCCTATTTTAGCACTGGTTGGTATTGAGGGAAAAATGTTTCGCCCTATGGCTCAAACCGTTATGCTAGCCATTGGTGGTGCATTGATACTATCGCTTACTTATGTACCGATGATGTCTGCCTTGTTTTTAAGTAAGAAGATTTCGACAAAAAAGACCATTTCCGATTATATTATTGGCTTTGCTCAATATTTATACACGCCTCTTTTAAACTTTTCGCTTCGGCTAAAAATCCCTATTGTCTTGGCGACCATTCTTTTATTTGCGTTAAGCTATTCCGTTTTTGAAAAAATGGGAGGGGAGTTTATTCCTACGCTTGAAGAAGGGGATTTTGCTTTACATCAAATACTTCCTCCAGGTAGCTCCTTGTCTCAAAGTGTGGAGGTATCACAGATTATCCAAAACAAACTAAGAGCCGACTTTCCTGAGATAGAAGATATTGTCACTAAGATTGGTTCTCCAGAAATCCCTACAGATCCGATGCCAGTCGAAACGGGGGACATTATGGTAATCATGAAGCCAAAATCAGCGTGGACTTCTGCCTCTTCTCGTCAAGAATTTTTTAAAAAAATAGAGAAAACCTTATTGACAATTCCCGGCATGGCTTATGAATTTTCGCAACCTATCCAAATGCGTTTCAATGAATTAATGACAGGTTCTAGGGCAGATATCGCCGTAAAATTATTTGGTCAAGATTTGGATATTTTACACGACAAGGCTTTGCAAGCAGAGCGTATCATCAAAGGAATCAAGGGAGTAGGTACAACGAAGGTAGACCAAACGGAAGGTATGCCTCAGATTGTTATTGATTTTAAGTATGATAAAATGGCCCAATACGGCTTGCAAGTCAAGGAGATCAATCAGGTTATTCGGTCTGCTTTTGCTGGAGAAAAAGCGGGGACAATTTATGAAGGAGACCGTCGTTTTGACCTTGTCGTACGCTTGGATAAACAATATCGCAACAGTCACAGCGATGTGCAGAATCTTTATATTCCGTTGAAAAATGGTGCACAAATTCCGCTAGATGCGGTGGCAAAGGTGGAATTGATTGAAGCGCCTATGCGAATTGCACGCGAGGGAGGCCATCGTAAGATTGATATTGGGGTGAATGTGGGAAATACCGATGTGGAGACTTTGGTCGAAAAGATCCAAGCAGCATTGGATGCGAATATTGACTTACCAGCGGGCTACTATTTCCGCTATGGAGGACAATTTGAGAATTTAAAGACAGCAAATGCTCGTTTAGCCATAGCCGTACCGCTTGCTTTGGCGCTCATTTTCATTTTGCTTTTCTTCACTTTTGGCTCTATCCCTCAAGCACTTCTAATCTTTACAGCCATTCCCCTCTCTGCCATTGGAGGAATATGGGCTTTAGAATTGCGGGGAATGCCGTTTAGTATTTCGGCGGGAATTGGCTTCATTGCCTTGTTTGGCGTAGCTGTACTCAATGGAATTGTTTTGATTGGTTATTTTAACCAATTGAAAGCAGAAGGGGTTAAGGATATTCGAAAGCGTATTTTGCTAGGAACGAGTGTTCGCCTCCGCCCTGTTTTGATGACAGCTATGGTGGCTTCTTTGGGCTTTTTGCCGATGGCACTTTCAAATTCTGGTGGTGCGGAGGTACAGCGACCTTTGGCTACTGTCGTCATCGGCGGCTTGATTACAGCTACCTTTTTGACGCTTGTAGTGTTACCTATTTTGTACAGTTGGCTAGCAAAATGGGAGGAAAAAGGAGCAACTTAGGCGCTGATAAGCCATCAAAACATTACTAAAAAAGCTTGATGATTCTTAGCTAGCAAACAAATCTGGCATTTAAACTTTAAAAACATGTATTTCATCAATAAATTAGGCTGTCCTCCCCTTGGGGTGCTATTGCTTTTTTCCGTGGTTTTACTAGGAGGAACGGCGGCAGCACAACAGGTTTTGACGATGGATGAGGCCGTAGAAATGGCGCTTAGCAATCATCCTAGCCTACAAGCGGCGGATCGACAAATTGAACAGGGAAAGGCTTTGCAGCATCTAAAATATACTCCCGGCACTACGGATATAGATTTTCAGGGAGATGGCTTGTTTCGCGAGAATGGCCAGCGTGTCAATCAGCTTGGAGCTAGTCAAAATTTTCCTAGTCCTGCGGGGGTAAAAGCACAAAATGCATTGCAGGATGAGCGTGTAGTTCATTATGAATTGGAGAAGGAGTTAACGAAGAATGAATTGAGGTTGAAGGTTCAGCAATTGTATTTGGAATTGCAGCAGCAGAAAAAATTATTGCCACTTTATCAATCATGGATTCAACGGTATGAACAGTTCCTTTCCATTGCGAATACGCGAGTGGAACTTGGCGTGACGAATCGTATCGAATCCTTAAGGCTTTCCGCTTCTTTGGATGAGTATAAGCTCTTGGAACGGCAAGTAAAGTTGGCAATCAACAACTTGGAGAAGCAATTACAACATTTATTGCAGGCCAAGGAAGCGATTACTTCGAGTACAGATTTTGAGTTAATGGATTACGCTTCAACTGATAGTAAAGAGGCTACCCCTACCCTACTTGCTCGTCAGGCCATTGCTTTGGAACAGGCTGAAATTAAGGGTATTCAAGCAGAATTAAAGCCTAGCTTTCAGGTCGGCTATGCACTTCAAAACTACTTTGATGGTGGCTGGTTGAGTGGGGTGCAAGCTGGGGTGCAATTGCCTTTGTTCAAAAAACAAAATAAGCAACGCGTGGAGGCTCAAAAACTACAGGCAGAAGTCGCTAAGAATCAAGTCAAAAGCAAGCAGTTTGAGTTGGAGCAAAAGCAATTATCTGCGGCGAATACGATTGCCATATATGCAGAGGGTGCTGCCTATTACAAGGAACGAATTGAGCGATTAAATCAGGAAATGGAGCGTATTTCTCAATTGAATTATCAAGCAGGAGAGATTTCTTACCTCGAATTGCTGAATATCATCAATGTTTTGGAAAGCAATCATTTACGGTATTGGGAACAGGTTGGGAAACATAATCAGGCTGTTGTTTATTATTTATTTTTGTTTGAGTAAAGGCCGTCCTGAAATTTTCTGCACATTCTGGTCAGAAAATTTGTAGAGAGTAGAGGGTAGAGAGAAGAGAGACAGATTTTTCTTCGAAAAATCGGTAATCCCGATAGCTATCACAAACAGACTAAGGGATTGAAACCCTATGCTATAGCATCTCGAAGGTTACCAACTTCTCTTGCGAACACCTGATACCGTTTGAGAAACCGAGAATTGCGGAGGTTTTTCATACATTTTACATCACAAATATTATTTTTCATAAATCATTGTTTTTTTTTAGATGGGACTTTTGAGTAGGTTTGGTAAATGAAGAGACTGAAGTCAGAGAACTGGTTGATATATTAAAATATAATTTCGATGAAATCTTACAATGCTTTTATAACCCTATTGATTTTTAACATTTTATTCATATTTTCTACTTGTCATACGCATTCGCATTCACATGACGAGGAAGACGGGCATGCCCACGGTGAGGAGGCTCATGCTCATGATGCTGGGCATGGCCACCATCAACATGGACGTTCCGATCTTCGAGAAGATGGGGAAATTCATCTTACAAGGGAGCAAATGGAGACGATGAATATTACTTTGGGGGATTTTTCGAACATAAAAATCAATGATTATGTTCGTGCTACAGGCACCTTGGGTTTGCCATCGAATGCTTATTCTTCGGTAAATGCAAAATCAAGTGGTTTTATTAAAAATAGTGGTCGCTATGTCGAGGGAGGATATGTGAAGAAGGGCGCTGTTATCGCGCATTTGGAGAATCCTGAATTCATCGAATATCAACAAGAGTACTTGGAGATTGCTGCCGAATTAGCGTATTTGGATATAAAGCTTAACCGGCATAAGCATCTAGTTTCGACTAACTCGGGGATTTTAAAAAACGTACAACACACTCAATATCAAATTAATCTAAAAACAGCTACTCAAAAAGGAATAAAAAAACGATTGGCATATTATGGTATTTCGGTGAATAACTTAACGCCCGATAATATAGTGGAAAGGATTACCATTCATGCACCTATATCAGGTTACATTACTTCGATAAATCTTCATAATGGTATGTATGTAGAACCGAGTAC
>JAHDHB010000392.1 GCA_020631545.1 Saprospiraceae bacterium
TATTAAATTTACATTGTGTAATTCAACTCTGGAGCAGTTTTTTGTGAAAATTTTTCAAAAAAAAGTTTTTAAATGCAACAATGTTGCAATAATAGTGCTATCTTTACT
The DNA here is from genome assembly GCA_020631545.1 of Saprospiraceae bacterium. Classification (GTDB taxonomy): domain Bacteria; phylum Bacteroidota; class Bacteroidia; order Chitinophagales; family Saprospiraceae; genus JAHDHB01. The sequence goes on from JAHDHB010000392.1 coordinate 109, forward strand.
TTTGTGGATGGGTAATAGTTAAACTTTAAGATCCTAGCGGTACTGCTCAGAGTAAATTAAAGTAAGGATTAACATCAACTTTTTACAATAGCTAGGCGTTTTTTGCCTAATTTTTTATATTACATAATTATAATAGACCAATACTGACATGAATAGATTAATTCTAACACTCGCAAGTAGTTTCTTGATAATAAGCTTGTTTAGTTCCTGCGAGAAAAAAGAACCTAAAGTTCCAAATGAAGAGGAAGTGATTACGACACTTACTTATACCTTAACCCCTGATGGTGGTGGTACAGCCGTAGTCTTTAGCTTTCAAGATCTAGACGGAGACGGCGGAAATGATCCAGTCTTGACGAATGGAACACTTGCTGCGAACCAAACGTACACCGGTAATTTGGTTTTGCTCAATGAGATAGAATCACCAGCAGGGAATATCAATGAGGAAATTATTGCCGAAGCAGAAGATCATCAATTCTTTTTCCAATCTTCTTTGAGTGATGTATCTGTTGCTTACACCGATCAGGATGCTAATGGCAATCCATTGGGTCTTGCAACTACCTTGACTACAGGGAATGCCGGAACAGGTACGCTTACCCTTGTTTTAAGACATGAACCTAGTAAAAATGCAACTGGCGTGGCTAATGGTGACATTACAAATGCTGGTGGTGAAACAGATATAGAAGTAACTTTTTCTCTAGATGTACAATAACCGAATTTTAACTTTTCTTTTTTTCCTTGTGCCTATTTTGGGATTTTCGCAAAATTGTGAACATATCCTCAAGGGCTCTGTGACTGATGTAGGTGTTGGAACACCTTTGGAATTTGTTAATGTCTTTATCGAAGGAACGGATAAAGGTGCGCTAACAGATAGCCTTGGTTTCTTTCAACTTGAAGGCGTTTGTGAAGGTGAATTTCATCTCGTTTTCAGTCATATAGGTTGTGAATCACAACATATATTCATTACGGTGCCTCAGGACACTTCCTTGCGGATTGTCATGGGGCATTCTGTCAATTTGCTTGATGGTATTGTCGTTACAAGTAAAGTTACTTCTACGACTACACAAAATGAGCAAGCTATTAATGAACAAAGCATTACAGACAATGCAAGCCAAAATCTTTCCAATATGCTGGAAACGATGGCGGGGGTTACTTCCTTGAAAAATGGGAATGGCATTGCGAAGCCTGTAGTTCATGGTTTATACGGCAATCGTTTAACCATTTTGAATAATGGTGTCGCTCAAAGTGGGCAACAATGGGGCAATGATCACAGTCCAGAAATTGATCCTCTAGTAGCGAATAAAATTAAGGTCGTTAAAGGCGTTAGTACCTTAGAATATCCTGGGGCTAACTTGGGGAGTATTGTATTGGTAGAGCCTAAAAAAATCGCGAAGGAACCTCATTTGCACGGCAAAACTAGTTATTTCTTTGAATCGAATGGATTGAGCCATGGGGTAAATTTGCAATTGCAACAATATCCTGCTAGCCTTGCTTGGAAAATAAATGGTACGATTAAAAAAAGTGGGGATCGAAGGACGGCCAGCTATTATTTAAGAAATACAGGAACGCAGGAAGCTAATCTAGCTTTACAATTGGAAAAAGCATTTTCTGAAAAGTTTTTTACAGAATTTTATGCGAGTACGTTTAACTCCGAATTGGGTGTTCTAAGAGGTTCACATATAGGTAATTTGACGGATTTAGAGACTGCTTTTACATTGGAAGAACCACTATACACCGAAGATAAATTTAAGTATTCCATAGAAGCACCCAAGCAGCGTGTACATCATCATTTGCTCAAAGCCAAAGCGAAATACTTCCTTAAGGAAAATCAATGGATGACATTTACCGCAGCAGGGCAATTGAATATTCGTAAGGAGTTTGATGTAAGAAGAAGCGGAAGAACAGATATTCCTGCTTTGAGTTTACAGCAGTTTACCTATTTTTTAGAAACTAAATATCAAAATAACCTCAAGAAGAACTGGCGTTTAAATACGGGGATTCAAATAAACCTCATTGACAATACCAATAATCCTGAAACAGGTATACTACCTTTAATACCAGATTATTATGCTTATGAGACTGGAGGGTATTTAATAGTCACTAAACAATTAGAAAAATGGTTGTTTGAGTTAGGTGTTCGTTATGACAATGTTATCCAAAAAGTAGTTGCCATTTCAAACACCCTTCCTAGGGAAATAATACGCTATGATAACTTTTTCCATAATTACAGTGGATCAACAGGAATCAATTTTCGGCCTAGTAAACTCTTCAACCTGTCTTTTAATTTGGGATATGCTACGCGTAATCCAGCTATAAATGAATTGTTTAGTGGTGGCTTACATCAAGGCGTTAGCGGTATTGAAGAAGGAAATATAGCATTGGAAACAGAACAATCTATCAAAACCACGCTAGGTTGGAAGGGAAAAATAGGGAAGGTTGTTTCTTTTGAATCCCTATTCTATTATCAAAATATCCAAAATTTTATCTTTCTAAATCCGCAAGATGAAATTCGCTTAACGATAAGAGGTGCTTTTCCTGTTTTTAGATACGAACAGACAAATGCTCAACTTTATGGCTTGGATTTTTCCAGTCAATTTCAACTGACAAAATCATTCGGTACAAAAGTAGTTTACAGTTATATCAAAGCCGATGATTTTACGAATGATGTTCCCCTAATAAACATGCCTTCGAATAATATTTTTGCTAGTATTTCCTACGAAATCCCATCCTCTATTTCTCTAGGCGAAACACAACTAGAAAACCTTGGGTTTGAGGTGAATGGCCAATATGTTTTTCAGCAAAACCATTTATTGCCTGAGCAAGATTTTACCGAAGCTCCTGCTGCCTATTATTTGCTAGGAGCCAAAATAGCTGCTGATTTTCAGTTTGATAAGACGAGAATGCGTCTAGTAGCCAAGGTCGATAATGCCCTGAATACATCCTACAGAGACTACCTTAATCGATTGCGCTATTTTGCGGATGATCTAGGACTCAATGCTAGTCTAGGAGTTACCCTAAAATTCTAATATCATGCTAAAAAAACATCATGAATATGCCAAAGGCTTACTAAAAGAACGAAACTTAAAAGCGACGACAACACGCATTCAAGTCATTAGCCTAATTAGCGCCTACAAAACCGCTATGCCCTTGTCTAAGATTCAGCAATCCCTTGCTAATACTGATAGAGTTACGCTTTATCGCACCTTAAACGCCTTGTTAGAAAAAGGGCTCATTCATAAAGCTTTTTCGTCAGGAGAGGATACTTATTATGCCTTGTGTAGTGATTCCTGTTCAACACATGCGCACCAGCATGATCACATACACTTTAAATGCAAGGTCTGTCAAATGGTGACTTGTGAATATCCTGAAGAGAAAGTAGTCGTTTCATTTCCAGGTTTTAAGGTTGATAGTTTGAATGTAAGTGCAGTAGGCGTTTGTGGAAGATGTGCGTGATTTTGTAGGCCATTGGTTATGAATTGGATTATGTAGTGTTTTTCCCCTTCGCTAAATTATTCGGATTGTCATTTTTTACCTTCTGACAGCCATCCCTAATTGAAGCTCTGTTGTCTTGTACCTATTTTTTTCTTCCAAACACCTTGGTATTTAGGAAAAAAAACATGAAATTTGCGCTTTCCTAAAATCGATTCATCCTCAAATAGTTCTACTATGATCCTATTCTTTGGAACTCCTACCGATAAAGTCTTTGCTGTACAAGTAGCGGAATCCCTCTCCCACAAAGACATCGAAAAACTCATCTGGTTATTTGGCAATCAACCCCGCATTAACGCCTTGACAGTCAAAGCTATCTTTGTAGGTCCTAGAGCTGCCATGATTACACCTTGGAGTACCAATGCCGTAGAGATTACGCAAAATATGGCGATTAAAGGGATTATTAGAATTGAAGAATTTTTTCCGCTTGGTGGAGATGAAAGCATTGATCCTATGCTTTTTCAGAAATATGAACAGCTAGACCAAGAGATTTTTACGATAAATGTCAAACCGATTCCTGTTCAATCTATAAAAGATATTGCAGCTTACAATGAAACCGAAGGTCTTGCACTGAGCGAAGATGAAATTGAGTATCTAGAACAAGTAGCTGAGCGTATTGGAAGACCTTTAACCGATTCCGAAGTCTTTGGGTTCTCGCAAGTGAATAGTGAGCACTGTCGGCATAAAATCTTTAATGGAACCTTCGTCATTGACGGAGAAGAGCAGCCCGTTTCCCTCTTCAAAATGATTAAGGAAACCTCCAAGCAAAATCCCAATGACATCGTTTCCGCCTACAAAGATAACGTTGCATTTATAAAAGGGCCGCGCGTCACACAATTCGCTCCAAAGCGCCCAGATGTCCCTGAGTTTTATGAAAAAAAGGAATTCGATTCCGTCATTTCTCTAAAAGCGGAAACGCACAATTTCCCTACAACCGTAGAGCCATTTAATGGGGCAGCGACGGGATCGGGTGGTGAAATACGGGATCGTTTAGCAGGAGGTAAAGGCTCTCTACCTTTAGCAGGTACAGCAGTTTATATGACTTCTTACTCCAGACTAAAAGAAAATCGTCCTTGGGAAAATGCACTGCCGGCTCGTGATTGGCTGTACCAAACGCCTATGGATATTCTTATAAAAGCTTCGAATGGTGCTTCTGATTTTGGAAATAAATTTGGGCAACCGCTTATTTGTGGTTCATTGTTAACCTTTGAACATGAGGAAGATGCAAGGGTCGTGGGGTTTGATAAGGTGATTATGATGGCTGGAGGAATTGGGTATGGTAAAGCTGATCAAGCACTCAAAGATGAACCTAAAGCAGGAGACAAAATCGTTATTTTAGGTGGTGATAATTATCGGATAGGAATGGGAGGAGCAGCCGTTTCTTCTGCCGATACAGGAGCCTTCAATATGGGAATTACCCTAAATGCTGTCCAACGCTCGAATCCAGAAATGCAAAAACGCGTAGCGAATACAATTCGTGGAATGGTAGAAAATAACACCAATCCCATCGTTTCGATCCACGACCATGGGGCTGGAGGTCATCTCAATTGCTTATCCGAATTAGTAGAAGATACAGGCGGAAAAATCGAATTGGACAAGCTTCCTGTAGGTGATCCGACTTTATCTGCCAAGGAGATTATTGGTAATGAATCACAAGAAAGAATGGGGCTCGTTATTGCGAATGATCAGCTTCATATGTTACAACGAATCGCTGAGCGCGAACGCTCTCCAATCTATCAAGTAGGGGAAGCTACTGGAGATAATCGTTTTACTTTTGAATCGAAAAAATCAGGGGAAAAGCCAATGGATTTGGAGATGTCCGACATGTTTGGCAGTTCTCCCAAAACCTATATGAAAGACCGTCGCTTTGAGCGAATTTATACGGATGTAGCTTACGATGTTGCTCATATTCAAAATTATATAGCTGATGTCTTAAAGCTCGAAGCTGTAGCTTGTAAAGATTGGTTGACGAATAAAGTGGATCGTTGTGTGGGAGGGCGTGTAGCAAAACAGCAATGCGCTGGTCCTTTGCAATTGCCTCTGAATAACTGCGGGGTGATGGCGCTTGATTTTGATAGTCAGGAAGGGATTGCGACCTCTATCGGTCATTCTCCTATAAGTGGCTTGTTGGATCCGGTAGCTGGATCGAGGAATTCTATAGCGGAGGCATTAACCAATATTGTTTGGGCGCCACTCAAGGACGGACTGGGTTCCATTTCCTTGTCGGCAAACTGGATGTGGCCTTGTAGAAATGAAGGCGAAGATACACGGTTATACGATGCCGTCAAAGCAATTTCAGAATTTGCGATTGCTTTAGGAATTAATGTTCCTACAGGGAAAGATTCCTTGTCGATGAAGCAGAAATATCCTGATAAACAAGTAATAGCGCCTGGTACGGTGGTCGTTTCTGCTGCGGGCAATTGTAATGCTATTAGTAAAGTCGTAGAGCCTGTTTTGCAAAAAAATGGGGGAGCGATCTATTACCTTAATTTATCGCAAGATACCTTTAAATTAGGTGGTTCTTCCTTCGCTCAAACTCAGAATAAAATTGGTGCCGAAGCTCCTAGTGTAAAAAATGCGGATCGTTTTAAAATTGCTTTTAATACGCTTCAAAACCTAATTCGAAAAGATAAAATCATGGCTGGTCATGACATTTCTGCTGGTGGAATGTTGACGGCTTTACTAGAAATGTGTTTTGCTGATAACAATCTGAGTGCAGCAATCGATCTAAGTGGTTTAGGTGAAAAGGATACAGTAAAATTGCTTTTTGCAGAGAATAGCGGTGTTCTTATTCAAGCAAAAGATGCCTCTGTAGAAGCAATATTTAGGCAAAATGACGTAGAATTTTTTCCTATCGGAAAAGTAACGGAATCAGATACCTTAAGCATCATCAATGGTGCAGAAAAACATGAATTTTCGATTTCTAAATTGCGTGATGTTTGGTATGAAACTTCTTACTTGTTAGACCAAAAACAAACGGCGAATGATTTGGCTACAGCGCGTTATAAGAACTACAAAGAGCAGCCATTAACCTTTGTTTTTCCTAAACAATTCACAGGGAAAAAGCCAAAGATAAATACACAAAAACCACGTCCTAAAGCCGCCATTCTTAGAGAAAAAGGCTCGAATTCTGAGCGTGAAATGGCAAACGC